>ONGV01000092.1 GCA_900317445.1 uncultured Eubacteriales bacterium
ATGTTATGTGATAAAAAATGATTCAGCAATAATAGCTTTTGAAATAGGAAGTGGAGAAATAGAAGAGGAAGGCTTTAGATTAATAGGTGCTCATACTGATTCCCCTTGTTTTAAGGTAAAGCCAGCACCAGAAATGCTTGTTGAAAATAAATATATAAAATTAAATACTGAAGTTTATGGAGGACCAATTTTAAACACTTGGTTTGATAGACCATTATCTTTAGCAGGAAGAGTAACTTTAAAAGGAGATACACCTTTTAATCCTGTAACAAAATTAATAAATACAAACAAACCCTTACTAGTTATTCCAAATTTAGCTATACACATGAACAGAAATGTTAATGAAGGATATGCTATTAATAAACAAAAGGATACTCTTCCACTTTTAGGATTTATAAATGAAAATCTTGAAGGAAATAAAGAAAGAATAGGAATTTTAGAAATAATAAAAAGTCAATTAAAAGTAGAGAAAGAAGATATTTTAGATTTTGATTTATTCCTTTATGAACATGAAAAAGGATGTCTTTTAGGATTAAATGAAGAACTTATTTCAGCTTCAAGATTAGATGATTTATGGATGGTTTTTTCAGGAGTTAAAGCACTTCTTGAAAGCAAACAAAATAAGGCAACTAAAGTTATGGTTTGTGTTGATAATGAAGAGATTGGGAGCTTAACATCTCAAGGAGCAAACTCATCTCTACTAAAAAATATATTAGAGAGAATAACATTATCATTAGGAAAAAACAAAGAAGAATTTTTTAGAGCAATAGCTAATTCAATAATGATATCAGCAGATTTAGCTCATGCAGTGCATCCTAATCAATCAGAAAAACATGACCCAACTAATAGACCAGTACTTGGAAATGGACCAGTAATAAAAATGGCTGCTTCAGGAAGCTATTCAACAGATAGCTATGCTTCAGCAATATTCCAAGGATTATGTAAAGAAGCAAATGTTCCTTGCCAAAAATTTGTTAATAGGTCAGATGTAAGAGGAGGAACTACAATAGGACCAATTACATCAGCAGATTTATCAATACCTGTTATAGATATGGGTGCAGCAATAATTGGAATGCATTCTATTAGAGAATTAGCCTCAGTTAAGGATAATGAATATACAATAAAAGCTTTTACAAAGTTTTTCTCATAAAAAATTATAATTAAAATTTTTTGTAAAATAATGAATTATACTTAAGATATGAAAAAATAAAGTTGTGATAGAAATTTATATAAGGTATAATTGAAGTGTTATGGGAAAATATAAATAAAAATAGTAAATAATATTAATTTAAAATATTATAGTTATAATAAAAGAAACAATTAAAAATACTTAGTTATATGAATAGAGTTTATATGATATAATATAAGATATGTGTAAAAAAATATGAATATTAAGAATGAGGAGGATTGACTTTGTCAGACTATAAAATAGAGATAGAAAAAAGAAGAACTTTTGCAATTATATCTCACCCTGATGCAGGTAAAACTACATTAACAGAAAAGTTCTTATTATATGGAGGAGCAATAAGACTTGCAGGTTCTGTAAAAGCAAGAAAAGCTTCAAAACATGCTGTATCTGACTGGATGGAAATAGAAAAGCAAAGAGGTATTTCTGTAACTTCATCAGTTATGCAATTTAATTATAAAGGACATTGTATAAACATATTAGATACACCAGGACACCAAGATTTCTCAGAAGATACATATAGAACACTTATGGCAGCAGATTCTGCAGTAATGGTTGTAGATGCTGCAAAGGGTGTGGAAGACCAAACAAGAAAATTATTCCAAGTATGTGCTTTAAGAGAAATTCCTATATTTACCTTTATAAATAAGATGGATAGAGAAGCAAGAGATCCATTTGAATTATTAGAAGAAATAGAAAATGAATTAGGAATAAAAACATATCCTATGAACTGGCCAATAGGTTCTGGTAAAGATTTCAAAGGAGTATATGAAAGAGATAACAATAGAATAGTAGCTTTTAATGGTGGAAATCATGGTCAAAATGAAGTTTCAGCTATTGAAGGAAGTGTTGATGATGAAAGATTTAGAGAGATTTTAGGAGAATCACTTCATGACAAGCTTATGGAAGATATAGAGCTTTTAGATATAGCGGGAGATGAGTTTGATGTAGAAAAGGTAAGAAGAGGAGAATTAACTCCAGTATTCTTTGGTTCAGCTTTAACAAACTTTGGTGTAGAACCATTCCTTGAACACTTTTTAGAAATGACAACAGCTCCACTTCCAAGAAACTCAAATATAGGAGAAATTGATCCTTTTGATAAAAACTTTTCAGCTTTTGTATTTAAAATACAAGCAAATATGAATAAAGCCCACAGAGACAGAATTGCATTTATGAGAATTTGTTCAGGTAAGTTTGAAAAAGGAATGGAAGTTGTTCATATGCAAGGAGGAGGAAAGAAAATAAAACTTTCTCAACCTCAACAATTTATGGCACAGGATAGAGAAATTGTTGAAGAAGCATATGCAGGAGATATTATTGGAGTATTTGATCCAGGAATATTTTCAATAGGTGATACTTTATGTATGCCAGCTAAAAAGTTTAAATTTGAAGGAATACCAGCCTTTGCTCCAGAACATTTTGCTAGAGTAAGACCTGTAGATACAATGAAAAGAAAGCAATTTGTAAAGGGAGTAACTCAAATAGCACAAGAAGGAGCAATACAAGTATTTAAAGAACTTCACATAGGAATGGAAGAGATAATAGTTGGAGTTGTTGGTGTACTTCAATTTGAAGTTTTAGAATACAGATTAAAAAG
>ONGV01000052.1 GCA_900317445.1 uncultured Eubacteriales bacterium
GGTTCAAAGGCAAATGATATTAATATAACTAATATAGTTATAGATATAAAAAATCTAATTGAAAAAATTAGAGAACAAGTTCAAAATATTGAATAAATTAAGGAGGAGTAAATTAATGGGAATAAAACTTATCAATATTGGCTTTGGAAATATAGTTTCTGCTAACAGACTTGTTGCAATTGTAAGTCCAGAATCAGCACCTATAAAAAGAATAATACAAGAAGCAAGAGATAGAGGTATGTTAATAGACGCTACTTATGGAAGAAGAACAAGAGCTGTTATAATTACAGATTCAGATCATGTAATATTATCAGCAGTTCAACCTGAAACAGTTGCTAATAGATTATCTACTAGAGATGATATAGAGGATGAGGTTGAAGAATAATGAAAAAAGGAAATTTAATAGTTATTTCAGGTCCATCAGGAGCTGGTAAAGGAACAATTTGTAAAGCTCTTTTAGAAAGAGAAGATAATCTTTACATATCAGTTTCTGCAACTACAAGAAGTCCAAGAGAAGGAGAAGTAGATGGAGTAAATTACTATTTCTTAACTCAAGAGGAATTTAAGAAAAAGGTTGATAATAATGAGTTTTTAGAATGGGCAGAGGTTCATGGAAATTATTATGGAACACCCAAATTTAATGTTGAAGAAATGATTAATGAAGGAAAAAATATTATTTTAGAAATTGATGTTCAAGGGGCTTTAAACGTAAAGAAAAATTGCGAAGATGGAGTTTTTATATTTATACTTCCACCATCAATGGAGGAATTAAAAAGAAGAATAATAGCTAGAGGTAGTGAAACTCCAGAAAGTTTAATAAAAAGATTTAAAACTGCATATGAAGAAATTAATTATATTTCAAAATATAATTATGCTGTTGTTAATGATGATTTAGAAGAAGCAGTAAAAAAGGTTCAAAATATTTTATATGCAGAAGAATGTAGAGTAAATAATATAGATTATGATATTTTAGATTTTAAGGAGGGCTTAATTAATGGCAAATACAATGATTAATCCATCAGTTGTTGATTTATTAAAAAAAGTTGAGGATAGATATAGTTTAGTAATGGTAACTTCAAAGAGAGCAAGACAAATAATAGGAGGTGCTAAGCCACTTGAAGAAGTTGATTCTAAAAAGCCTTTAACAATAGCTATAAATGAAGTAAATGATGGGCTAGTAACTTATGAAAAAGCACCACAAAGCAGTGAGAAGTAGTAGTATGGATAAGAAAAAGTGTGTAGTTATAGGAGTAACTGGAGGAATAGCTGTTTATAAAGCTTTAGATATAATAAGTGCTTTAAGAAAAAAAGATGTTGATGTAAGAGTTATTATGACAAAACATGCTATGGAATTTGTAAATCCTATAACATTTCAAGCTATAAGCCAAAATATGGTAACTACTGATATGTTTGAAGAACCAAAGGCTTGGGAAATTCAACATATAAGCCTTGCAAAAAGAGCAGATGTTTTTCTTGTAGCACCTGCAACAGCTAATATTATAGGAAAGGTAGCAAATGGAATAGCAGATGATATGCTTTCTACTACAATAATGGCAACAAAGGCAAAGGTAGTTTTTGCACCTGCTATGAATACAAATATGTATGAAAATCCTATAGTACAAGAAAATATTAAAAAACTTAAAAATTTAGGTTATGAATTTATAGAACCATCAAGTGGAAGATTAGCTTGTGGAGATGAAGGAAAAGGAAAATTAGCTCCTGTACAAGATATTGTAGATATTACAATGAGCAATTTATATGATAAAAAAGATTTAGTTGGTAAAAAAGTTTTAGTTACAGCAGGACCAACAAGAGCATCAATAGACCCTGTAAGATTTATAAGCAATCACTCAACAGGAAAGATGGGCTATGCTATTGCAGAAGAAGCAAGAGATAGAGGAGCAGATGTAACATTAATTTCAGGACCAACTAATGAAGAGCCTCTAATAGGAGTAAAAACTATAAAAATTACAACAAATTCAGAAATGAGGGAAGAAGTACTTTCATTATATGATAATGCAGATATTGTTATTAAATCAGCTGCAGTGGCAGATTATAAACCTAAAGAATATAGCACACAAAAGATTAAAAAGGGTGAAGGTTCATTAGTAATAGAACTTGTTAGAGATAATGATATCTTAAAAGAGTTAGGAGATAAAAAGCAAAATCAAATTCTAGTAGGATTTGCTGCAGAAAGCCAAAATGTAGTAGAAAATGCAAGAAAAAAGATTGAAAAAAAGAACTTAGATTATATTGTAGCAAATGATATAACTTCTAAGGACACTGGATTTGCTTCATCAGATAATAAGGTTATAATAATTTCAAAAAATGGAGAGGAATTTCCTTTAGAAAAGATGAGCAAAAGAAAAGTAGCTAGAAATTTATTTGACATTATTTTGGAAAAGCGCTAGTTTATGCGCTTTTTCTCATATAGATAATAATTTATACAAGAGGTGAAGGGATTGATGGATTTATATGCAGAAGTAATAATAAATAGTGATGCAGTTCAAATTGATAGACCTTTCACATATAAGGTAAAGGATGAGGACAACGAAAGCATACAGGTAGGACATCGGGTAAAAGTTCCCTTTGGAAATGGAAATAGAAGTGTTGAAGGCTTTGTAATAGGCTTAAAATGTGATGGAGTTGAAAACATTAAGGGAATTAAAAAAATAACCTGTCTTTTAGACAAAGAACCAATACTTAGTAGAGATGATTTAAAACTTATAAACTTTTTAAGAGATAAATATTTATGTAAATATATAGATGGAATAAGAACTATAATTCCTGTTGGCCTTATGAGTGGCTTAACTGCTAAAAAGAAAAAAGTTATAGTTTATTTAAAAGATTTAAATGAAGAACTTTCTAAAAAAGAAAATTATGTTTCTGTTATGAATTTTATAAAAGAACATAGTGGAGTGTTTATTAAAAGTGAACTTATAAATGATTATGGATTATCTTTATACTCTATAAATAAGCTTATTGAAAAAGGGTATTTATCAAGTGAAGAACAAATTGTAAATAGATATAACTTAAAAAGCTATAAATATGAAGAGAAAAATCAATTAAATGAAGAACAAAGAAATGTATTTGAGAAAGTTTTAAATTCTGATAAAAAGGGATTTTTAATAAAAGGTGTAACAGGCTCTGGAAAAACAGAAGTGTATATGAATTTAGCATCTGAAGTTTTAAAATTAGGAAAATCAGTTATAATGCTTGTACCAGAAATTTCATTAACTCCTCAAATGATAGAAAGATTTAAAGGAAGATTTGGAGTTAATGTAGCTTTATTTCACAGTAAACTTTCTCAAGGAGAGAGATTTGATGAATGGTTTAGAGTAAAAAGAGGAGAGGTAAAGCTTGTAGTTGGTGCAAGAAGTGCAATTTTTCTTCCACTTAAAGATTTAGGATTAATAATAATAGATGAAGAACATGAAAATACATATAAATCAGAGCAAAATCCTAAGTATAAAACAAAGGAAGTAGCAGAGTTTTTAAGTGAAATTAAAAATTGTAAGTATATTCTAGGCTCTGCAACTCCATCAGTTGAAAGTTATTATGAGGCTATGGAAGGAAAGTTAGAATTTCTTGAAATAAAAAATAGAGTAAAAAATCTTCCAATGCCTTCTATGGAAACTGTGGATATGAGAGAGGAATTAAAATCTGGAAATATGTCTCTTTTAAGTAGAAAACTTAAAAATGAAGTGGAAGCTAACTTGAAAAATAAGGAACAAACAATATTGTTTTTAAATAGAAGAGGATTTTCAACCTTTGTTTCCTGTAGAAATTGTGGATATGTATTTAAGTGTCCTAAATGTGATGTAGCTATGACATATCATAAAAATGGATTTTTAGTATGTCATTATTGTGGAATAACCCAAAGAGAGGAGAAAAATTGCCCTAAATGTGGAAGTAAGTATGTTAAGTTTTTTGGTGCAGGTACAGAAAGGGTTGAAACAGAGGTAAAAAAAATATTTCCTCAAGCTAGAATTCTTAGAATGGATGTTGATACAACAAGAACTAAAGATTCTCATGAAAAAATTTATAATGCCTTTAAAAAAGGTGAAGGAGATATTTTAATAGGAACTCAAATGGTTTCTAAGGGATTAGATTTTAAAAATGTTACTTTAGTAGGGGTTTTAGCAGCTGATATGTCTTTAAATATACCAGATTATAGAGCGGGAGAAAGAACTTATCAAATTTTAACTCAAGTATCAGGAAGGGCTGGAAGAGGAGATAAAAAAGGAAGGGTTATTATTCAAACCTATACTCCAGAAAGTCCAATAATAAAATATTCAATGGAAAATGATTATGAAAAACTTTATAAAGATGAAATAGAAGTTAGAAAAAGGATGAATTATCCTCCTTTTAGTAAAATCTTTTTAATAAATTGTCAAAGTAAAAATGAAGAAAATTTAAAAAAGTTTATGAATAATTTAGGAGAAAAAATAGAAGAATTATTAGGTAAGGAAAAAAACTTAGAAATATTAGGCCCTGTACCATGTATAATAAAGAAAATTAAGGAAAATTATAGATGGCAGATTATGATAAAAGGTAATTTTAATGAAGAAATACCTAAAAAAATAAAATATATACTTTATGAATTGACAAAGAGTGTATATAATGAAATAAGAGTTAGTATGGATACTAATCCAAACAATATGACGTAGGAGGTTATGAAAAATGGCTATAAGAAATATTAGAACTGAAGGAGATCCAATTTTAAGAAAAAAATCTAAGACAGTAGAAAAGATAGATGAAAGAGTTCTAACATTAATAGAAGATATGAAAGAGACAATGTATAAAGCAGATGGTGTTGGAATTGCAGCACCACAGGTTGGAATATTAAAAAAGATATTTGTAATTGATATTTATGATGGAAATGGTCCTTTTGTATTTATAAATCCTGAAATATTAGAAACTAAAGGTTCTCAAGAAGATGAAGAAGGATGCTTAAGTGTACCAGGAGTACAAGAATGTGTAAAAAGACCTTATTATGTTAAGGTAAAAGCTACTAATGAAAAGGGTGAAGAATTTGTTCTTGAAGCAGAAGAATTAATGGCAAGAGCAGTATGTCATGAAAATGACCATTTATATGGAAAATTATTTATAGACTATATACAAAAATAGGAGGAATATACTGTAATGAAAATAGTTTTTATGGGAACTCCAGAGTTTGCAGCAGCATCTTTAGAAAAACTTATTAAAAAGTATGAAGTTTTAGCTGTTTTAACTCAACCTGATAAACCAAAGGGAAGAGGAAAGAAAATGGCATATTCTGAAGTAAAGGAAGTTGCAGTTAGAGAAAATATTCCTGTTTATCAACCTATAAAGCTTAAAGCAGATAGAGAACTTATTGAAAAGCTTAAGGAAATGAAACCAGACTTTATAATAGTAGTTGCCTTTGGTCAAATACTTACAAAGGAAATTTTAGATATACCTAAATATGGCTGTATAAATCTTCATGGTTCTCTTCTTCCAATGTATAGAGGGGCAGCACCAATAAATTGGGCCATTATAAAAGGTGAAAAAATTTCTGGAAACACAACAATGCTTATGGACGAAGGTGTAGATACAGGTGATATGTTATTAAAAGATGAAGTAGAAATCAAAGATAACATGACAGCAGGAGAATTATATGACATATTAAAAGACAGAGGAGCAGATTTACTTATAGATACAATTGAAAAAATGAAAGAAGGTTCTATAACTCCAGTAAAGCAAGAGGGTGAAACCTTTTATGCTAAAATGTTAAATAAAGAAATGGCTAAAATTAACTGGAATGAAGATGCTGAAACTGTAAATAATTTTATAAGAGGATTAAATCCTTGGCCTATAGCTTATACATTCTATAAAGAAAAGCCAATGAAAATATTTGAAGCACAGGTTATAAATGAAAAAAGTAATAAAGAGCCAGGAACAATTTTAAATGTTTCAAAAGAAGGAATAAAAGTAGCTTGTGTAGAAAATATATTACTTGTAAAAAAGGTTCAATTTCCAAATGGAAAACCACTTGAAGTTAAACAATATATAAATGGGAATACTATTGAAGAAAATACTATCCTAAAATAGGAGGGATTTTTATGTTTTATTATGATTCAACTATGTTAATTTTAATACCAGCTCTTATTATAAGTTTTGTTGCACAAATGCAAATTAATAGTGCATATTCAAAATATAAAAGAGTAGGTATAAGAAATGGCTATACAGGTGAGCAAATTGCAAGAATGATGCTTGATGAAGCCGGATTATATGATATTTCAATAGAAGTTATAAACCAAGAACTTGGAGACCATTATTCACCAAGTGAAAGAATTTTAAGATTATCACCTAATGTGTATAGTGGAAGTAGTATAGCATCAGCTGGAATAGCAGCTCATGAAGTAGGGCATGCAATACAGCATAAAGAAGGATATAAACCACTTGCAATAAGAAATGCTATTGTGCCAGTAGCTAATATAGGTTCATCTTTTTCATGGATTGTATTCTTTTTAGGATTAGTTTTAGGACTTCAAAAATTAACTACAATAGGAATAATATTATTTTCAGCAGTTGTTATATTTCAACTAATAACACTTCCAGTGGAATTTAATGCTTCATATAGAGCACTTTCAATTTTAAAGAGTAGAAGTATACTTTATGAAGATGAAGTAAAAGGAGCAAAAAAAGTTTTAAAAGCAGCAGCTATGACATATATAGCAGCAGTTTTACATTCAATTTCACAATTGATTAGATTATTAGTATTAAGTAATAGAAATGATGATTAAGAGGTATGATATATGAATAGTAGAGAGATTGCAGTAAAGGTATTAGATAGAGTTATAAGAGAAGGGGCTTATTCTAACATAATACTTTCAAAAGAATTAAATGCATCAGATTTATCTGATCAAGATAAAGGACTTACAACAGAAATTGTTTATGGAACTTTAAGAAGATTAAAAACAATAGATATGATTTTAGCCTCTTTAGTTAAAGATTTATCTGTAATGGATAAAAAGGTATTAACTATTTTAAGAGTAGCTATATATCAAATGAAGTTTTTAGATAAAATTCCACCTTATGCAGCATGTAATGAAGCTGTAGAACTTGCAAAGGAAGTTTCAGAAAAAGATGGGAAATTAGTAAATGGAATATTAAGAAATTATTTAAGTAAAGATGGAAATGTAGAAATTAATTTTAGAAATAAAATTGATGAATTAGCATTTAATTTATCTTTTGAACCTTGGATGATAAGAATGCTTATAAAACAATATGGTGAATTAGAAGCTATAAGAATATTAGAAGAACTTAATAATACTCCAGGGGTAACAGTAAGAGTTAATAACATTAAAGCAGATTATGAAGATGTATTTGAAGAATTAGAATCTGAAGGTTATGAAGTTGAAGAAGGAGAAGTTTGTCCTGAAGCAATTTCAATAACAGGTGGAAAAGGAATAGAAAAAAATCAAGCATTTATTGATGGTAAAATAACAGTTCAAGATGAAAGTGCTATGCTTATCGCACCACTATTAGACATTGAAGATAATCTTACAGTTATAGATTTATGTTGTGCACCTGGTGGAAAAACAACTCATATAGGAGAACTTTTAAATAATACAGGAAAAGTATTAGCTTTTGATTTATATCCACAAAAATTAGAACTTGTTAGAGAAAATGCTGAAAGATTAGGCATAACAAATATTGACCTAGGAGAAATGGATGCAACAAAGCTTAATGTTAATTTAATAGGCCTTGCAGATAGAGTTCTTATTGATGTTCCATGTTCTGGAATAGGTATAATAAGAAAGAAACCAGAAATAAAATGGAATAAAAAGAGAAGTGAAATAAAAGAACTTATAGAAATTCAAAGACAAATAATGGATAATGCTTGGGAATACTTAAAGAAAGATGGAGTTATGGTATACTCAACTTGTACTGTTAACAAAGAAGAAAATCAAGAAAATATAACATGGTTCTTAAATAAACATAAAGATGCAAAGATTGAAAAAATATTTGTTGGAAGAGAAGAAAATTTAAGATATGACGATTTAGGAACATTAACAATATTCCCAAATCAATATATGGATGGATTCTTTGTAACTAAGATTAGAAAATGTTAGGAGCAATATATGAATAATATATTAAATTATACACTAGAAGAATTGCAAGAATGGATGAAAGAAAATAAAGAAAGTGCTTTTAGAGCAAAACAGGTTTTTTCATGGATATACAAAGATTGTTTTGAGTTTGATGAAATGAAAAACATACCTAAAGGACTTAAGGAAAAACTTAAAGAAAATTTCTATATAGGAGTTCCTAAAATAGTTCAAGAATATATATCTAAATTTGATGGAACAAAAAAACTTTTGTTAGCTTTAGAAGATGGCAATTTAATTGAAAGTGTAATTATGAAGTATAAATATGGAAATTCCATATGTATTTCTACTCAAGTTGGTTGTAGAATGGGATGTACATTTTGTGCTTCAACAATAGATGGAAAAGTTAGAGATTTAACAGCTGGAGAAATATTATCTGAAATATTAGTTGCTCAAAAACTACTTGGAGAAAGAATTTCTAATGTGGTTTTAATGGGAAGTGGAGAGCCACTTGACAATTATGATAATGTTATAAAGTTTTTAGAGCTTGTTAATGCAGAGTATGGACTAAATATTGGGCAAAGACATATTACTTTATCTACCTGTGGTATAGTACCTAAAATATATGATTTAGCAGATAAAGAATATAGTGTTACTCTTGCAATTTCTCTTCATGCTTTTAGTGATGAAAAAAGAAAAGAAATTATGCCAATAGCAAATAAATATTCAATAAAAGAGATTCTTCAAGCTTGTGACTATTATATTAATAAAACAAAGAGAAGAATAACTTTTGAATATTCCTTAGTTAAGGATGTTAATGATAGTGCTGAAGATGCAAAATCATTAGGTAAGCTTTTAAAAGGGATGTTATGTCACGTAAATTTAATTCCTGTTAATGAAGTAAAGGAAAATTCATTTAAAAGGTCATCAGAAAAAACTATAAATGAATTTGAAAAAATTCTTAAAAATATGGGAATTGAAGTTACTGTAAGACGTGAAATGGGAAGTGACATAAATGCAGCCTGTGGACAGCTTAGAAGAAGTTATTTAAAATAATTTTTAGTAAAAAGTTTTACAAAAAGCTAAAGTCATATAAAGATGTTATTTATGGCTATAGTTGAAAGGGAGAATTAAATGGTTGCTATTTTAACTGATGTAGGAAATTCAAGAAGTTTAAATGAAGACTTTGCAAGTTATATTGAAAAAGATGATTATGGAGTTTATGTTGTGGCTGATGGGATGGGTGGTCATAACGCAGGAGAAGTTGCTAGTAGAATGGCTTCTGTTGGTATTGTAGAATATGTATATCATCATTTTAATGATATAGAAAAAGAGAAGCTTTTAAGAAGGGCTGTTAAAAAAGTAAATTCAGACGTATTTAACAATTCTAAAGAAAATGAAAAGTTAAATGGAATGGGAACTACAATTACTGCTTGTATGACATTTCAAGATAAAATTCAAGTTGCAAATGTAGGAGATAGTTCATGTTTTGGAATAAGAAATAATGATATTGTTAAACTAACTAAAGATCATTCTCTTGTTCAAGAATTAGTTGATGCTGGTTCAATATCAGAACAACAAGCTAGTAATCATCCTAAAAAGAATATAATTACAAGAGCTGTTGGAACAAGTTCACATGTAGATGTTGATATATTTGCAATGTATAGAGAGGAATTTGATATTTATATGCTTTGTACAGATGGACTTACCAATGAAGTATCGAAGGGGGAAATTCTAGAAATAGTACATAAAAGTAGCAATCTAGAGGAAGCTTGCAGCAAACTTGTTGAATTAGCTAAATACAGAGGTGGAAAGGATAATATAACAGTATTGTTGTTTGGAGGAGAGAAAAGATGATAGGACAAATATTAGGAAATAGATATGAGATTCTAGAAAAAATTGGCGAAGGTGGAATGTCTGAAGTATATAAAGCTAGATGTAATAAGCTTAATAGATTTGTAGCAGTAAAAATTCTTAAAGAATCTCTTGCAAATAATGAAGAAATTGTTGAAAAGTTTAAAAAGGAAGCAACTGCAATAGCTGCTTTATCTGATAATAATATAGTTAATGTTTTAGATGTAGGAACACAGGATAATATTAATTATATTGTAATGGAACTTGTTAAAGGGAAAACTTTAAAAGAATTAATAGTTGAATTTGGAAAAATGAATTATGAAACAGCTGTGAAGATAGCAATTCAAGTGGCTAAGGCTTTAGATTGTGCTCATAAAAATGGAATAATTCATAGAGATGTAAAACCTCAAAATATTTTAGTTACAGAAGATGGGGTTATAAAGGTTACAGACTTTGGAATAGCTAAATCTTCAGGTTCTGGAACTCTTACAAATTCCTCAACAGTTATGGGCTCAGCTCATTATTTTTCTCCAGAACAAGCAAAGGGAAGTTTTTTAGATGCTAGAACGGATTTATATTCTTTAGGAGTTGTTTTATATGAAATGACAACAGGAAGACTTCCTTTCGATGCAGAATCTCCAGTAACTGTTGCATTAAAGCATATACAAGAAGAGCCAATACCACCAAAGCAAATTAATTCTAAAATACCAGAAAGTTTAAATAACCTTATTTTAAAAGCTATGAGCAAAGACCCTAATAAAAGATATCAAACTGCAAGAGAACTTATAAATGATCTTCAAAAGATAAAAGATGATCCAAATGTAAAAATAGGAGCAGAGCTTAATGAAGATGATGGACATACAATAATAATGAGTGCAGTAAATCCAGATGAGATAAAAAATATTAAAAATTCAAAGCCTTTCTCTAAAGATGATGATTATGATGATGATAATTATTATGATGAAGATGATGAAGACGATGATTATGATGATTATGATGATGATTATTACGATGATGACGATTATTATGATGATGAGGATGATGATTATTATAAGAGTAAAAAAGGTAATAATAAATCAAAAAAAATAATAGTAGCTATAGTGAGTATTTTAGCAATTCTTATTATAGGAACAGTTGGATATAATGTTCTTGGAAGTAATTCAGGAAGTAGTAGTAGTAGTAGTAGTAAAAAAGAAATAAAAGTTCCTAATATAGAAGGAATGACTATTGAACAAGCTAAAACTGAATTAAGTAAGTTAGGATTAAAGCTTGTTGAAGGTGGAACTGAAGAAAGTGATAAACCAGAAGGTACAATTATAAGTGTTTATCCTAAAGTTGGAACAGCTGTAAAAGCAAATACTGAAGTAAGAGTTATAGTAAGTGGTGGACAGACAAGTATAAAAATGCCTGATTTAACAGAATCCACTCTTGAAGATGCTAAAGCTTTATTAGAAGATAGTGGGCTTACTAATTACGAGGTTGTTGAGAAATATTCAAATAATATTAAATCAGGAGAAGTAATAGGAACAGACCCAGATGCAGGTGAAGAAGTTTCAGATAGTACTAAGATAACTATATATGTAAGTAAGGGACCAGAAATTAAATATGTAACAGTAGAAGATGTTAGAGGAATGTCTGAAAATAGAGCAAAGAGCACTCTTGAAGCAGCAGGATTAACAGTTGCAGATGTTCAAACAGTTGAAGTTAAGGATGAAAGCAGTGTTAATGTTGTTGTAAAACAATCTATAGAACCAGGAAAAAGTGTTCAAGAGGGAACAGCAATTACAATTTATATAGGATATAAAAAAGAAGAAAAAGAACAAAGTGTAGATGTAAGTAATGTTATTGGTATGACAGGTTCTGAAGCTATTGAATATTTAGTTAGTTTAGGATTTAAGAAAAGTAATATTACTTTAGCTGGTACAGGAAATAGAAATGATATTGTAGAAAGCGCAAGCTCTTCATATGCAAAACCAAGTCAAACAATTACATTGTATATGGAAAAAATATCAGAACCAAGTGATATTGATGATAACAATAATAATACAGATGGTAGTGATAATGACAATAACAATGATAATAATAGTGGTGACAATGGTAATAATAATGGTAGTTCAACATCAACAGCTGGTCATAACTAATTAAAATAAGGCAATGTCTTTTTAGCAGATAAAATCTAAAAAAGGCATTGTCTTAAATTTTATTCTAAAAATAGTTTGCAAAAATATAATAAAAATGGTTATTATATTTATATTAGAAATAAAAAATTGGAGGTAACATGGAAGGAAAAATTATTAAAGGAATAGGTGGATTTTATTACATAAAAACTAGTGAAGGAATAATAGAATGTAAAGCAAGAGGAAAATTCCGTCATAAAGATATGAAACCTATGGTTGGAGATAATGTTACAATTGAAGTAATGAAAAATGGAAAAGGTGTTATAGAGGATATACATGAAAGAAAAAGTGAACTTATACGCCCAACTGTTGCAAATATAACTTTAGCTTTTGTTGTATTTGCAGTAAAAAATCCAGATTTAAATTTTGACCTTTTAAATAGATTCTTAGTTTTATGTGAAAGTAATAATATAGAACCTGTTGTATGTTTAAATAAGGTAGATTTGGTTACAGAAGAAGAGAGAGAAAATCTTAAACAAAAAATAAATGATATAGGCTATGAAGTGTTATTTATAAAGGCTAAAGATGGAGAAGGAATAGAAGGTCTTAGAGAAAGAATGAAAGGAAATACCACTGTTTTGTGTGGTCCTTCTGGAGTTGGAAAATCAACTTTAATAAATAATCTTATATTTAAAGAACATATGGAAACTGGAGTTGTAAGTGAAAAAATAGGACGTGGAAGACATACAACAAGACATAGCGAACTTATAGAAATAGAAGATGGTTATATTGTAGATACACCAGGCTTTTCTACATTAAATGTTTCTTTTATTCCTAAGGAAGAACTTAAATATTGTTTTCCTGAATTTGGTGAATATAATGATTGTTGTAAATTTAGAGGTTGTCTTCATTATAAAGAACCAGGTTGTGCTGTAAAAAGTGCTGTAGAAGATAATTTAATAAAGGAACATAGATATGAGTTTTATGTAAGAATTTTAGAAGAAATTATAGAGAATGAAAAATATAAAAAGTGGTAATAATTTAAAGAGAGAAGGAAAATTTAATGAGAGCAATTATAATAAGTGGAGGAAAAGCTCCCTCAAAAGAGTTACTTTTAAGTTATATTAAAGAAGATGATATATTAATAGGGGTAGATAAAGGTTGTGATACCTTTTATAAGTATAATATAACTCCTAATATTATTTTAGGAGATTTTGATTCTGCAAAAAAAGAATATATTGAAGAGTTTATAAAAAAAGGCGTTAAAATAGAAAAGTATAATCCTGAAAAAGATTATACAGATACCCACTTAGGATATCTTAAGGCAAAGGAAGCTAATGCAGATGAAATTATAATGTTTGGAGTAACAGGAACTAGATTAGATCATACCTTAGCAAACTTTGGAATATTATTTATGGCTTTAAAAGATAAAATTAAATTAGAAATAATAGATGATAATAATAGAATTTTTATAATTGATAAAAAAACAACATTTAAAGGAACAAAAGGTGAACTTATAAGCTTTCATGCTCTTTCAAATGTAGTTAAGAATGTAAATATAGAAGGAGCAAAGTATACTCTTAAAAATTATGATATGACACTTTTAGAACCTAGAGCTATTTGTAATGAATTTTTAGATAAGGATATAACAATATCTTTTGATGAGGGAATAATAATGGTAATTTTCCCAATAGATTAAAATATACACAATTTATATAACTATAACATAATATAAAATAGAATATAAAAATTGGAGGTATAAGAAATGAAAATTCTAGCTATAAAATTACCTAACTTTATTTCAAAGTTTTTAAGATTTTTTAGAAGAAAAAAGTAATAAAAGAAAATGATGAGATACATAAAAAATAAAAACTCATTATTAATTTTAAACTTTAGAAGAAAGTTTTAAGTAAAAAATAAAGGCAATAGATTTTATTTCTATATGCCTCTAAGAAGTTAAGATGAAATTTTGCAAAATAAAAAAATGCAATTTCTTGCTAAATTGCATCTTTTTATTGCTATTAAATTTATATAGCTCTTTGAACCTTACCTGATCTAAGGCATCTTGTACAAACATGAACTGTCTTTGGAGTTCCGTTAACTAAAGCCTTTACTCTCTTTATGTTAGGAGCCCAAGTTCTCTTTGATTGACGATGAGAGTGACTGAATTGTACACCAGCAACAACGCCTTTATTGCATATTTCGCATCTTCTTGACACTTGAAAACACCTCCTTATATAGTGAAGATAATATCTCTTCAATAGGACAAAAAGATTTTATCATAAAAGCAATAGAGTGTGCAAGTAAAATTTTAAAAAAATTAGAATTATATTTTATAAACCTTGAATAATATAGATTTCTAATATAAAATATAGCTAATGGATTATAAGGAGGAATTGTAATGGTAGGATTTTCAAAGGAAAATGGAAAAATACATTACTCAGATGAAGTTTTAGCAAAAATAATAGGATTATCAACAATGGAGTGTTATGGTGTTGTAGGTATGGTATCTCAAAATGCTAGTGATGGCCTATGGCAACTTATGAGAATAGAGAATTTAGCTAAAGGAGTAAAAATAAAACTAACAGAAGACGAAAAGTTAAATATTGAGTTATTTGTTATGGTTGAGTATGGAACAAAAATATCAGTTATAGCTAATAATATAATTCAAAAGGTACGTTACAGCGTTGAAAACTATACAGGTATAAAAGTATCATCAATAACAGTTAACGTTCAAGCTGTAAGAGTCTAGGAGGATTTAATAATGGAATACAAAGCAATAAATGGCCATGATTTTTATAACATGGTGGTGAATGCTAGTAATAGATTAGCTGAAAACAGTGAATTTGTAAATTCACTTAATGTTTTCCCAGTACCAGATGGAGATACTGGAACTAATATGTCAATGACATTTAAAGCAGCAGTAAAAGAAATTGAAAATATAAACTCTACATCTATTGGAGAAGTATCAAAGAAGCTTGCTAAAGGAGCCTTAATGGGAGCAAGAGGAAATTCAGGAGTTATTTTATCTCAAATTTTAAGAGGTATATCTAAAGGATTTGAGAATTTAGAAAGTGCTGATGCTTCTCAAGTTGCTATAGCTTTAAATGAAGGTTCAAAATCTGCTTATAAAGCAGTAATGAGACCAACAGAAGGTACAATTCTTTCAGTTATAAGAGCTACAGCAGAGGAATCTGTAAACTCAGAAAAAGATGATGTAGCAGCACTTTTAGAAGATGCTACAAAGGCTGCAAAGGTTATGCTTGATAAAACACCAGATTTATTACCAGCCTTAAAAAAAGCAAAGGTTGTAGATTCAGGCGGAATGGGTCTTTATATAATACTTAAAGGTATGGCAGAAGCACTTTTAGATGGTATTGAAGCAACTATAAGTGATGTAAATATATCTAAAGGAGGACCTTCAAGCACTTCAGGAGCAAGTTCTACTGTAGAAGAAGAAATTAAGTTTGGATATTGTACAGAGTTTATAATTATGGGAGATGCTAAAAAGGCAAAAGAATTCCAAGATGAAATAGCACCTCTTGGAGATTGTATGATAGTTGTTGGATATGATGATGTAATAAAGGTTCACATTCATACAAATGATCCAGGAATGGTATTATCAAAGGCAGTAAAGCTTGGAGAATTATCAAAAATAAAAATAGATAATATGAGAGAAGAGCATAGAGAAATTCTTGGAATTAAAGAAGCTGAAGAAAAAAATGAAGCTTTAAAAGAATCTCCTTCTTTAGAAGAAGAGCATAAAAAGTATGCCTTTATAACAGTAGCTATGGGAAAAGGTATTACAAACATATTTAAGGATTTAGGTGTTGATTATGTTATTGAAGGTGGTCAAACAATGAATCCTTCAACACAAGATATATTAGATTGTGTTAATAAAATAAATGCAGACCATATTTTTGTTCTTCCAAATAATAAAAATATTATTATGGCATCAAATCAAGCTGCAGAAATAAGTGATAAAGATATAAGAGTAATTCCTACAACTTCAATTCCACAAGGAATAACATGTATAACAATGTTTGATTCTCAAGGTGAAGTGGATGAAAATGAAGAGGAATTAAAAGAATTAATTTCTACAGTAAAAACAGGTTCTATAACCTATGCAGTAAGAGATACTGAAATAGATGGAATAGAAATTAAAGAAGGAAATATTCTTGGATTAATAGAAGGTAAAATAAAGGAAGTTGGAGAAGATAAGTTTGAAGTTACAAATAAAGTAATTTCAGATATGGTAGATGAAGATAGTGAACTTATAACTGTTTTCTACGGAGCAGATGTAAAAGAAGAAGAAGTAAATGATTTTATTTCACAACTTGAAGAAAAGTATGAAGACTTAGATATTCAATGTTATAAGGGAGAACAACCTTTATATTATTTCCTAGTTTCTGTAGAATAATAAATTTTAATTTAAGCACCTTTTATAGGTGCTTTTTAAATTTTATTTAAAGGAAAGGAAGATTTTTTTATGGATATATATAGTAATGTTTCAACTTTAAAGGGAGTTGGACCAAAGGTTTTAGAAAGATTAAATAAGGTTTCTATTTTTAATATTCTAGATTTACTTTTATATTTTCCTAGAGATTATGAGTTTGTAAGTGGAAATATTCCTTTTGAAGAGATTAATGAAGAAGAAAAACAACTTTTAACCTGTAAAGTTATAGGATTTAAAAAAGATGTTAGAACAAGAAGTGGAAAAATATTATCAGTTGTTGAATTTGATTATAACGGTCATAAACTAGAAGGAAAATGGTTTAACCAACCCTATGCAAAGAAAAATTTTAAAATAGGAATGGAATATAATTTAATTGGTAAATTTAAAAAGCATGGAATAAGCTTTGAGGTAATTAATCCTTTAGTAGGAGGAGAAGAGGCTTTAAAAAGTGAAATAATACCTAAGTATCCTCTTAAAGGAGATTTAACAGATAAACTTCTTACAAAATTAATAAGTTATGTATTAGATTCCATTGAAATTAGAGAAAACTTACCAAAAGAAATTTGTGAGAAATATAAATTTATTTCTTTAGATAAAGCTATAAGAGAAATTCATTTTCCAAAGAACAAAAATATGCTTAATGAAGCTATTTTAAGATTAAAATTTCAAGAATTGTTTACTTATTCTATGAAACTTCTCCTTCTTAAAAGAAATATAAAAGGAAATAGTGAAGGAATAAGCTTCCCATGGAAAGATGAAATGAAATCTCTTAAAGCCTCTCTTCCATATGAGTTAACAAATGCTCAGACAAGAGTAGTAAGAGAAATACTTAGAGATGAAAAAAGTAATGCTCCAATGAATAGATTAGTACAAGGGGATGTAGGAAGTGGAAAAACTATAATAGCTTTAATTGCTATTTTTAATGTTTATACAAATGGATATAAATCTGCTTTTATGGCTCCTACAGAAATAC
The DNA here is from genome assembly GCA_900317445.1 of uncultured Eubacteriales bacterium. Taxonomy (GTDB): domain Bacteria; phylum Bacillota; class Clostridia; order Clostridiales; family Clostridiaceae; genus Clostridium. The sequence goes on from ONGV01000052.1 coordinate 17,476, forward strand.
TTGCAAATCAACATTATAAAGAAGCTCAAAAGCTTTTAGCTCCATTTAATGTAAATATAGAGCTTTTAACTGGAAGTACCTCTTTAAAGGAAAAATTAAGAATAAAAGAAAGAATAAAAGAAGAAGAACCTGTTGTTGTTATAGGAACTCATGCTTTAATACAAGAAGATGTAGAATTTAATAAATTAGGTCTTGTAGTTACAGATGAACAGCATAGATTTGGAGTAGAACAAAGAAGCAAACTTATAAATAAGGGAAAAAGAGCAGATGTTATTGTAATGACAGCAACTCCTATTCCAAGAACATTAGCATTATATTTATATTCAGATTTAGATGTTTCAATAATTGATGAGCTTCCTCCTGGAAGAAAAAAGATAGATACAAGATTTTTTAATGAAAATGAAAGAAATAAAGCCTATGAATTAGCTTATAATGAAGTAGGTAAGGGAAGACAAGTATATGTTGTGTGTCCTCTTATTGAAGAAGATGAAAAGGCAATGTTAAATTCAGTTGAAAGTATTTATAAAAAACTTAAAGAGGGAATATTTAAAGATGTTTCAGTAGAGATACTTCATGGAAAAATGAAAGCTGTAGAAAAGGATGAAATTATAAATAATTTTAAAGATAATAAAATAAAAGTTTTAATTTCAACTACAGTAATTGAAGTGGGAGTAAATGTTCCTAATGCTTCAGTTATGATTATTGAAAACTCTGAAAGATTTGGCTTAGCACAACTTCATCAGCTTAGAGGAAGAGTTGGAAGAGGAGAGTATGAATCTTATTGTATATTAATAGGAAATGCGAAAAGTAAGATAACAAAACAAAGAATGGAGATAATGACAACTTCAAATGATGGCTTTTATATATCAGAACAGGATTTAAAGCTTAGAGGAGCAGGGGAAATGTTTGGAATTAAACAAAGTGGAGAAGAAGGCTTTGTTCTTTCAGATATTTATAATGATATAAGTATTTTAAGAGCTGCAAGAGAAGAGGCAGGAAAGGTTTTAAATAAAGAAGATAAAGAAAGTAAAAGACTTGTTTATGAAATTTCACAGGTATTAAAGAAAAGTAGCAAATATATATGTTTTAATTAAATTGTATATGATTGTCTTATATGATAAAATAATATATCATACATACAAGGAGGAGAAAAATGAGAATAATAGCAGGAAAAGCAAAAGGGCAAAAGTTAATTCCTCCTGCAACCATGGAAACAAGACCAACCTTAGATAGAGTTAAGGAAGCTATGTTTAGCATTATTCAAGGATATATTCCAAATGCAGAGGTTGTTGATGTTTTTGCAGGAACAGGAAGTTTAGGATTAGAGGCTGCTAGTAGAGGAGCTAAGGAAGTATATTTAATAGATAAAAGTCCTGTTACTTACCCACTATTAAAAGAAAATGTTGAAAAGCTTAAGTTTCAAGAATTTGCACATACATTAAATATGGATTCTTATGAAGCTTTAAAACTTTTAGCAAATAAGGGAAAAGTATTTGATTTAATATTTATAGACCCACCATATTGTAAGGAAATGATTCCAGAGGCAATAAAGATAATAAAAGAAAATAATATGATGGACAAAGAAGGAATTATAGTTACTAAAATTGATAGTATTGAAGAAATATATGAAGGTTATGAAGATATAAAACTTATTAGAAGTAAAAAGTATGGAAATACAACAGTTTGCTTTTATAAATATTTGGAGGATTAATAAAAATGAAAGTTGCAATTTATCCAGGAAGCTTTGATCCTGTTACTAATGGACATTTAGATATTATAACAAGAGGAGCAAAGGTTTTTGATAAGCTTATAGTTGGTGTATTAGTAAATGTTGATAAAAAAGGATTATTTGATATTGAAGAAAGAGTTGAGCTTATAAAAAGAGTTACAAAGGATTTACCAAATGTAGAGGTTGTAAGCTTTAATGGATTACTAATAGATTTTGTAAAAAGATATGATTCAAAAGTTATACTAAAAGGTCTTAGAGCATTTTCAGATTTTGAATATGAATTTCAAATGGCTCTTATGAACAGCAAGTTAGACCCAGAGGTAGAAACTTTATTTATGATGACATCAGCACAATATGCATATGTTAGTTCTTCAAACGTAAAGCAAGTTGCAAAATTTAAAGGGTGTTTAAAGGGATTAGTACCAGAGGAAATAATTCCAGATATTGAGAAAAGGTATAAATAAGAAAGGGGAAAGTTATGGACAGTGAAATAAATTTTAATGTTATAGAGCTTTTAGAGTATATTCAAGACACCATAGAAACAGCTCCTAAGGTTCCTATTAGTGGAAAGGCAATGGTAGATAAAAAAGAACTTTTAGAAGCAATAGATCAAATAGTAAATTATCTTCCAGATGAATTTAAAAAAGCTAGATGGATTGTAAATGAAAAGGATAGAATTTTAGCAGCAGCTAAAGAAGAGTATAATTCAGTTAGAAAAGATACAATTGAAATTATGAGACAAAATGTTGAAAGACATGATATTGTTAAAGAAGCCAAAATTCGTGCACAGGAAATAATTTCTTCTGCAAAAAAGGATGCTAAAGCAATAAGACTTGGCTCTAGAGATTATTCAAATGAAATTTTAACTGAATTAGATAAACAAATAGAAGAAAAAAAAGGCGAGCTAATACAAACAATTGAAGAAAGCTATAAAAAGGCAGCTATGGACATTAATGATAACATTCAAGGTATTAGCTCAACTATTAAAGAAAACATAAAAGAATTACAGGATATGCAAAAGTAATTTTGAAAAAATAAAAGTTATAAAAAAGCTTAATACTCCTTGAAATAATTTAAAAAGAAAATATCTTAATAAAGAAATATTATGCTTATTCATAAATGAATAGGACTGAGCTATTATTGATAAGCCTGAAAAGGAGCATAAAAAACTTATAAGACTTAGCTTTAAAGAAATAGGTAAACTTGAAGAGGATAACATACTACAGCCATTTGTTATCTCTATACTGCCTAAAAAAATGGCATATAATAAATTAGGTTCTAAGTGAAGTAAAGATTCAACTTTAGAAGTTATAAGTGAAAAAATATTATTATTTTGTATAATTGCAATAAGAACTGAAAAAATTATTATAAAGCCTCCAATAGAAAAGGCTGTATTAATTCCATCTTCAAGAGACTTCTTTAAAGCATAACCTAAATTACTTTTAGAAGTATTTTTTTGAATTTTTTCCATCTTTTTATTTTTGGAAAAGGTTCTTTTTTTTCTTGTAAATAATCCTATAATTATAACAGATAAATAATTTCCAATTAATAATAAATAGCCATAACTTATATTATTAAGCATAGCACATCCAACTGTACCTATTATAAATAAAGGACCACAGTTTGTAGCAATATTTATTAAAGAAATATATTCATTTTTATCAATATATCCTAAATCATAAGTATCAGAAGAAAATTTACTTCCTAGTGGATAGCCACATAAAAAACTTACTGTGAGAGGAAAGGAAGAATTTTTAGAAAGCCCTAAGGGTTTACATATTAATGGACCTAAAAGCTTTGAATACAAAGTAATACCATCATAGTAAATAAGTAAATTACAAATAACTGCAAAAGGAAAAGAAGTAGGAAGAATTGCTTTAAACCAAAGCTTAGCACCTTCAAGGGAAGCTTTAAGGGAAAGTTTAATATTTACTATAAATAATATTATAAATAAAGTTATAAAAAAGCATATTATATAATTTTTCTTTATTTTTAAAAGCTTTAACAATATAAGTAAAAAGATAATAATAAAAAGCCATAATAAAATATAAAACATAAAGATTTCCCCCTTTAAATATTTATATTTCTTATGGCTTTATTATATTAATTTATTTAACAAAAATAGGACTTCTTAAATAATCCTCCATGGGAGATATGTTTTTATTTAATATTGAATAGGCTTTAGTGCCTAGTAAATCTAATAAAAGCATAGAATCTTCTATATTTTTAGGAACCTTAGTTATTATTTTAATAGAATCTTTGTTTTTAATTTCTTTAAGTATTTTACTTCCTCTTTCATTAAAGGCTAGTGGACGTATATAATCTATAGAATGATTTTTTATATCCTCTAAAGGGAAGTTCTCCATTCCTATAAAGAAAGAAACTAAAGCCCTACTTATGGCTGTATAAGTGTAGCGCTTACTTTTAATATTTAAAATAAACTCATTTAAGTTATTTGAATTTAAAATTTCTTTTTTAATTTTATTATCTAATCCTTCTTTAAGTTGAGAAAGCTTTGAAAGATTTTCTCCTTCTGTTATAATTTTATATTTTAAAAAAGGAAAAATATCCTCTGGATATACAAAAGTATAATTAGTATTTTTTAAATTTATTATTTCTTCATAACTTTTTTTAGGAAGAACCTCTTTTATTTTATCAAAATCATTAAAACTTAAAGTTTTTCTTATAGATGTAGCAGAAGCGTATAAAGATGTTATATTTTCATCGTTATAATTAGAACCTATTCTTTTTAAGGTATAAGGCTTTATAGGACTATTAAGCCTTATTAAAGCTTTTAAATATTCGATTCCTAATATATTATTTGAACTAGAGATTATTTCTTCTAAATTTATATCACTAAAATAATTTTTAAGAGAAGTTAATCTAGCATAATGATAGGGAACTCCTTTAGATAATTCTTTTTTTAATATATTTTTATATTCTAGTGGTTCTTTAATAATAACAGAGGCAATTTTATTTAAATCTAGTACATCACCATGTTCACTTCCAAAATAAAGATTATTTACTACCCTTGTCTTTTCTAATAAGGCTACAGCACCATATGCAAAAGTTTCAGCAGAGGAAGTTGAAAATATAAGAGGAAGTTCAACAACTAAATCAACTCCATTCTTAACAGCTATTTTAGCTCTTTCCCATTTATCTATAATTGCAGGCATACCTCGTTGAACAAAATTTCCACTCATAACACATATAACACCATCACAGTTAGTATCTTTTTTACATTCTTGAAGATGGTGAAGGTGTCCTAAATGGAAAGGGTTATATTCTGTAATAATACCAGTTATATTCATATATTTAAGTCCTCCAAAATAAAAAGTAATATAATTATAACAATAATATATTAAAAATTAAATAAATTTTAGGTTGAAAGAAAGGGTATTATAGGAGTATTATTATGTATAGAAAGTGTGGCGTTTTGAAAGGAGAAAAATATGGAACTTATGAGTAAGATTCTAGAAGCTGCAAAAGCTGATAGAAAAAAAATTGTACTTCCTGAAGGAAATGAGGAAAGAACTATAGTAGCAGTTGAAAAAATAAAAAAGGAAGGCATTGCTTATCCTATTTTAATAGGTAACAAAGAGGAAATATTAGAAAGAGCAAAGGAACTTAATGTAGATTTAAGTGGAGTTGAAATTATAGATCCAGATACTTCAGATAGACTTAATGACTATATTGAAGCTTTTTATGAATTAAGAAAAAATAAAGGTATAACTATAACAAAGGCTGAAAAGATAGTAAGAGACCCATTATATTTTGCAACAATGATGGTAAAATTAGATGATGCAGATGGAATGGTTTCAGGAGCAGTTCATACTACAGGAGATCTTTTAAGACCAGGATTACAAATAATAAAAACAGCACCAGGGGTATCTGTTGTATCAAGCTTTTTTATAATGATGGTACCTCACAGTGAATATGGAGAAGAAGGAATGCTTTTATTCTCTGATTGTGCTGTTAATCCAAATCCAAATTCAGACCAGCTTGCAGCAATAGCAATAGCAACAGCTGAAACAGCTGAAAAATTATGTAAAATTGAACCAAAAGTAGCAATGCTATCATTCTCTACTATGGGAAGTGCAGACCATGAATCTGTAACTAAAGTAAGAGAAGCTACAGCAAAGGCAAAAGAGCTTAGACCTGATTTATTAATAGATGGAGAATTACAATTAGATGCAGCAATAGTTAAAAAAGTTGCAGACCAAAAAGCACCTGGTAGTCAAGTTGCAGGAAAGGCAAATGTTTTAGTGTTCCCAGATCTTCAATCAGGAAATATTGGATATAAATTAGTTCAAAGATTTGCAAATGCATCAGCAATAGGACCAATATGCCAAGGTTTTGCAAAGCCAATTAATGATTTATCAAGAGGTTGTAGTTCTGAAGATATAGTAAAAGTAGTTGCTATTACAGCAGTTCAAGCTTCTATGAATTAATAAGTATATAACTAGGGGGAAGGTAAATTTATGAAAATATTAGTAATAAACTGTGGAAGTTCATCTTTAAAATATCAATTAATAGATATGGAAAATGAAGGAGTATTAGCTCAAGGATTAGTTGAAAGAATAGGAATTGAAGGTTCTATATTAA
>ONGV01000240.1 GCA_900317445.1 uncultured Eubacteriales bacterium
AAAGGGTGTGTAAATATGAATAAAGAGTTTTTTGAAAATAATAGAAAAAAATTAATAGAAGAAGTAGAAGATAATTCAATAATAGTATTATTTGCAGGAAATGCACCTAAAAAAAGTGGTGATGAGAATTATCCATTTACCCCTAATAGAAATTTTTATTATTTTACAGGAATTGATGAAGAGGGACCAATACTTATTATCTCAAAGATAAAGGGAATTATAAGCGAAAGATTATTTATTAAAGAGATAGATGAAGAAAGAGAACGTTGGGTAGGAAAAAGTATAAGAAGTAATGAGGCAGAGGAAATATCAGGTGTTAAATATATTGATTATTTAGGAAGCTTTTATGATTATTTAAATAGGGTATTTTCAGAAACAGAAGAAATCAATTTATATTTAGATATGGAAAGAGATAGCTTTCAAGACCTTCAAGGAATATCAGAAAGTTTTAGTGAAGAAGTGAAAAAAAGATATCCATTTGTGAGAATAAAAAATATTTTTCCTAAGATAATACCTCTTAGAATGGTAAAATCAAAAGAAGAAATTGAAGAAATGAAAAAAGCCATAGAAATAACAATAAAAGGTGTAGAAAGCCTTATGAAAAATGCAAAGGTTGGAATGAAAGAATATCAATTAGAAGCTTATTATGAATTTGTATGTAGAAGTAGTGGAATTAAAGATTATGCTTTTAAAACTATAGCAGCCTCTGGAAAAAATGCTACAATACTTCATTATGTAGATAATAATTCTGAAATAAAAGATGGTGATTTAATACTTTTTGACTTAGGTGCACAACATAATTATTATAATGCTGATATAACAAGAACATTTCCTGTAAATGGAGTGTTCTCAGAAAGGCAAAAGGAAGTTTATAATGCTGTTTTAAGAGTTAATGAAAGGGTTATAAAAACAATAAAGCCAGGTCTTGAATATAAAGAGCTTAATAAAATGGCAACTGAATGGATTGCAGAAGAATGTATAAAGCTTGGGCTTATTAAAAACAAAGAAGAGGTTTCAAAGTATTATTGGCATAGTATTGGTCATAGTTTAGGGCTAGATACTCATGATATAAGCAATAAAGATAGAAATACAACCTTTAAAGAAGGTATGGTATGGACAGTAGAACCAGGAATTTATATAGAAGAAGAATCTATAGGCATAAGAATAGAAGATGATGTACTTATTACTTCTAATGGTGTTGAAGTTTTAACAAAAGATATGATAAAAACTGTAGAAGATATTGAAGAGTTTATGAAAAAGAATTAATAGTTCTCAATAGATACAATTTTCTATAAAAGGAAGGTGAAATGTATGAAAAAAAAATCAAGAGAAAGATTTGAAGAAATTGTTAAGGTATTTGCAAAATATGGTTTTGGATATGTAGTGGATAGTACAATTAATAACAATAAAAATTCACCTAAAAATTTTAGAAAAGCTATTGAAGAATTGGGACCTACCTTTATAAAAATTGGTCAGATACTTAGTACAAGAAATGATATACTTCCAAAAGGATATATAGATGAGCTTGTAAAATTACAAGATTCTGTAATTACAGAAGATATATCACTAATAAAAAATGTATTTGAAGATAGTATTGGGAAAAAAGTTGAGGATAGTTTTAAATATTTTAACGAAAATCCTATAGCTTCAGCCTCAATGGCACAGGTATATGAAGCTGTTCTTTATGATGGTAGAAAAGTTGTAGTAAAGATACAAAGACCTAATATTTCTGAAATTATGAAGATGGATATAGCAATATTAAAAAGAATTGTACGATTTACTAAAATAAATTTAAGTATAGTTGACCCATTAGATGTTTTAGATGAAATTGAAAAATCAACAAAACAAGAACTGGATTTTTCTATTGAAGGAAGAAATATTTTAAAATTTAAAAAAATGAATAAAAATGTAGCTTCAGTATATGCACCAGATATAATTGAAGAATTTTTAACTAAGAAAACATTAGTTATGGAAAAAATAGAAGGTTTTAAAATAAATGATGTTAAAAAGATTGAGGAAGAAGGCTATGATAATAAAGATGTAGCAAGAAAGCTAGCTTTATCATATTGTAAGCAAATTTTTGAGGATGGATTTTTTCATGGAGACCCACATCCAGGGAATTTATTAATATACAATGGAAAGATATGTTTTATAGACTTTGGTATAGTAGGAGTTTTAAATGAAAATATGAAATCATGGCTTAACGAAGCTATGCTTTCATTAGCAACAAAAGATAAAGAAAAAATAATAGAATTTATATTAGCAGTTGGAATTAAAAAAGGAAAAATAAACAAGGGAAGCTTATATGAGGATATATCATATTTATTTGATACATATCTAACAGCTAGTTTAAAAAATATAAAAATAGGGGTGCTTCTTCAAGAAATATTTGAAATAGTAAAGAGAAATAACATTCAATTACCAAGTGAGTTATCTGCATTAATAAGAGGACTTGTTATCTTAGAAGGTGTTGTAGCTGAGGTAGACCCAGAACTTGAGATTATTTCAGTAGTAATTGGTTTTGTTAAATCTAAAAACAAATTAGCTATATTAAAAGAATTAAATCAAGAAGAGCTAATAATATCTACATATAAGTTTGCAAGGGATACTATGAGAATACCTTCTAAGACCTTAGAACTGTTAACAAAGATAAATAATGACAAAGCAAATATTAATTTTAAGATATCAGAAGTAGAAAAAATAATGTCTAACCTTGATTCTATGGTAAATAGATTAACAGGTGGTCTTATTGTAGCTTCTCTTTTAATAGCTTCTTCTCTTATAATAAGTAATAAAGTTCAACCAACATATAATGGATTGTCAATAATAGGAATTATAGGATATGGAATTTCATTTATAATTGCACTTATAATACTTGTTGACATGTGGAAAAGCACTAGAGATAAATCTGAGAAAAAATGAAAATGCTTGATAAAACGTAGACTTACTTGTATAATGAATTTGCAAATTTACAAGTTAAGTAAGTTACTAAATTAAACTAATGATTAAAAATA
>ONGV01000188.1 GCA_900317445.1 uncultured Eubacteriales bacterium
AGATTTAAATTTAGGAAAGGATGAAATTTTTCTTAGATTAAATAATGAAATCCTTGAAATATTATTAAAACTTACAGCTAAGGAAATATTATTTAGTACCTTTTATTTTACAAAATCTAAGTGTACTATATGGGGAAATTATAACTTTAAATATCCTATCTTTTTCAAAAATAATGAAGCCTTTATGGAATTTAAAAAAGAATTTTATATTTAAAAATAGTAGGAACAATTTATCAACAACATAAATAAATTATAATGAGATTTTAAAGAAAAGGGTGACAATATAAACTATTGTTGCCTTTTTCTTATTTAATATGACAATAATTATTAAAATATTGCAAAAAATACTTTAAAAATTAAAGAAAAAAGTATATAATTTAATTATTAAGAAAAGTAAGAAAATTCTTTTAAATAAGGAGGAGTTAGGATGAACAGATTTACATTACCAAGAGATATATATTGGGGCAGAGGTTCCCTTGAATTTTTAAAAACTTTAGATGGAAAAAAAGCAATGCTTGTCCTAGGTGGAGGTTCAATGAAAAAATTTGGTTTCGTTGATAAAGTTTTAGGCTATTTAAAAGAAGCAGGAATAGAAACTGAATTATTTGAAAACGTTGAACCAGACCCATCAGTTGAAACTGTTATGGCTGGTGCTGAAGCAATGAGAAAATTTGAACCAGATTGGATTATTTCAATGGGTGGAGGTTCTCCTATTGATGCAGCAAAGGCAATGTGGGTATTTTATGAATATCCAGATACAACTTTTGAAGAAATTATTCAACCATTTTCTTTCCCTAAACTTAGAAAGAAGGCAAGATTTTTAGCGATACCATCAACTTCAGGTACAGCAACAGAAGTAACTGCTTTTTCAGTTATTACAGATAATCAAAAAGGAACAAAATATCCATTAGCAGATTTTAATATAACTCCAGATATTGCAGTAGTTGACCCAGAACTTGCAGAAACAATGCCACCAAAGTTAACTTCTTATACAGGAATGGATGCTTTAACTCATGCTATTGAAGCATATGTATCTACTTTAAATGGACCATTTACAGACCCACTTGCAATTCAAGCAATAGAAATGATTATAAAATATCTTCCATACTCATTTAATGGAGATAAAAATGCAAGAGAGCAAATGCACTATGCTCAATGTTTAGCAGGAATGGCATTTAGTAATGCACTTTTAGGAATTACACATTCTATGGCACATAAAACAGGTCCAGTTTATAGTACAGGCCATATTCCTCATGGTTGTGCAAATGCAATTTATCTTCCATATGTAATTAAATACAATGCAAAGGAAGAAGTAGCAGAGGAAAGATATGCACAAATTGCTAAGGCAATTAAATTAGAAGGAGATAGTAATAAGGCTCTTGTAGATGCTTTATGTAAAAAAATTCAAGAATTTAATGATAAAATGAATATTCCTAAGACATTAAAAGAATTTGGAATAATTGAGGAAGAATTCTTAGATAAACTAGATAAGGTTTCAGAGCTTGCAGTTCAAGATGCATGTACAGGCTCTAATCCAAGAAAGATTGATCCTTCACAAATGGCTCAATTATTAAAGGCTACTTATTATGGAACAGAAGTAGATTTCTAAAGCTAAAATAAATTGGTTACATTATATAGATAAAATATAAAGTCAATAATTTAATTAAAAAGTGTGAATTATTATTTTGAATTTACTTGAAAGAAAGTAGAAAAAGCAAAGTAATAATTTCACACTTTATTTTAGTTAAAAAATAAAAATGGTATAATATATAAAAGTAAATCTGAAAGGAAGAAGAACAATGAGGGAAACCATAGAAAGAATAAGAAAATTTAGAAAAGATAGAGACTGGGAGCAGTTTCATACTCCAGCAAATTTGTCAAAGGCAATTTCGATTGAAGCAGCAGAGCTTTTAGAGGAATTTTTATGGGAAGAAGAAAATTATAATAGAGAGCATGTACTAGAAGAATTAGCAGATGTAATGATATATTGTATACAAATGTCTGATTGTTTAAAAGTAGATTTAGAAAAAATTATAAATAATAAAATGGACAAAAATGAGAAAAAATATCCTATAGAAAAATCTAAAGGAAATAATAAAAAGTACACAGAATTGTAAAAAAGGAGATTTATATGCAAATATTTATAGATGCAGATGCTTGTCCAGTAATTAAACAGGCAGAGGAAATAGCAAAGAAATATAATATAAAAGTCACATTATTATGTGATACAAATCATGTGCTTAATTCAGATTATAGTGAAATTTCCATAATAGGAGCTGGGGCAGATGCAGTGGATTTTGCTCTTGTCAATAAGTGTAATAAGGGAGACATTGTAATAACTCAAGATTATGGTGTTGCTGCTATGGCATTAGGAAAAGGAGCTTTTAGCATTAATCAAAATGGAAGATGGTACACTAATGAAAATATTGATAGATTATTAATGGAACGTCATATATCAAAATGTGCAAGAAAAGCTTCAAATAAAAATCATCTTAAAGGTCCAAGAAAAAGGACAAAAGAAGATGATTTAAGATTTTGTGAATCTTTTGAGAAGCTTATTCTTGCTAATTTAAATTAGTATTCCCATTAATTTAAGAATACAAATTCTTTTTCAGTTGAATGTTCTTCAGAATAAGAAAAATTTAATTCAGAGAAATTTTTAATTTCTTGAACATTTTCTATTTGGTTTTCAGCTAAATATCTTACCATAAGACCTCTTGCCATTTTTGCCTCTGTAGCTTTTATTTTTATTTTTGAATCCTTTAATGTTCCAAATATACAGGTAATAAATAAGTCTTTAGCAGTAAGATATTTTTCAACAGCCTTGCTATATTCTTTAGAGGCTAAATTTAAAATTATATTATCATTTTTAGTAAGTTCCTTATAAATACTATCTCCCCAAAAGTTATAAAGATTTTTATAGTTATCAAATTTAAGCTTTGCCTGCATTTCAAGACGATATGGTACAACACCATCAAAAGGATTTAATATTCCATAAAATCCAGATAATATTCTAAGATGTTTCTTTAAATAGTTAAATTCACTATTGGTAAAAACATTTGGAGCCATATACTTATATTGAATCCCATTATAAGAAAGAATGGCAGGTGTTAAATTCTTTTTAAGATTCATATGTGCATATCTTTCAAAATTAAGTGAGGCTATATCATCATTACATGAAAGAAGAAGTTTTAAATTTTCATAGGATAAACTTCTTAAGGCTTCATAAAGAATTTGTGTTTTTTCAATAAAACAAGGAATACTTTCACTTAAAATATCATTATTACATATTTCCATCTTTTTTGCAGGTGAAATAATAATCTTCATAATTATTTTCCTTGTAAATATTCTAAGACTTCTGCTGCATTGTTTGCTGCCTTAACCTTATCATATACCTTATCAATAATTCCATTTTTTATTATGTAAGTTGTACGAACTACTCCCATATAAGTCTTTCCATACATTTTCTTTTCATGGTAAACGTCATAGGCATTTATAGCTTTAAGTTCAGGGTCAGATAAAAGTATAAAAGGAAGTTCTTGTTTTGTAGCAAAATTCATATGAGATTTTACACTATCTTTACTTATTCCTATAACTGGCACATTAAGATTTTTATATTCAGCATAGGAATCTCTAAATCCACAAGCTTGCTTTGTGCAACCAGCTGTTGAATCCTTTGGATAAAAATATAACACTACTGTTTCATATTTTTCAAATATATCTTTTGAAGAAACTTCTTTTCCTTCCTTATCTAATAAAGTGAAATCAGGTGCTTTTATGCCAACTTCTAACATAATACAATCAACTCCTAAAAATATTTTCTATAATTATAACATAAAAAAGAAAGAAAAAATATATTATTTAATAATAATTATTATTTGCAATATAATTGGAATTTTTAAAGATAAAAACTATATTTTGAAAGATATTGAATAAAATAAAATATAAAGTATAATTATCTATAAGATATAATAAAAGAATATTGTAAGTAGAATTCATGAAATAATAATAAAGTTTAAAGAATGTTAGTATAAAATTAAATTTTTATTACAATATTATATAGATGTTTTAATTTAAAAATCATTGTTATAATATAAATTTAAGTAAATGTGCAAAGAGGGTATGGTCATGAAAAAAGCTTTATTAGTAATTGATATTCAAAATGATTTTTTAGGGGAAAATAGAAATAAAAAAAAGTTTGCATATAAAAATGTGGACAAACTTATTTCAAACATAAATAATGATGTAGAAAAAAACATAGAAGAAGGAAATGAAATTATATATATAGCTCATGTACTAGACAATACTTTTATTTCAAAAAAGTTATTTGGATATGCAATTAGTGGAACAGAAGGGGCACAATTATGTAGTAAGTTAAAGGTAAGTCCAGATTATCATTATTTTGAAAAAAAACATGCAGATGCTTTTTCTGTTAAAGAGTTAAGATTTTTCTTAGAAAATCATAATATTAATACAATACAAATTTGTGGA
>ONGV01000247.1 GCA_900317445.1 uncultured Eubacteriales bacterium
GGGAGGCTGTCAACAATTTTCTAAATTATAAAAGTCAACATCAATTTATAACTTTTTATAATTTATTTGTAACTGTTAGTTACCTCCATATAATATTTCAGTTTTTGGACTTACTATTTTTATTAAATTTGCCACACGAGAAATAAGCTCTACATTCCATATGTAAGTTGAGAAAGCAACTACATCTGCTTTCTCTTCAATTATCTCTTTTAAAATCCTTTCTTCTCTATCATTTATCGAGAATTCCCTTATTTTACTTTCATAAGGAAGGTCTTTTGTAAAAGCCTTTAAATATCTCACAGCTAAATTGCTATGAATAAATTTTGAATTGATTGCCGTAAGTAAAATTTTCATTAAATAATATCCTCACTTTTTATATCTTTTTTCTTTACTCCATTTAGGAAAAATATATCTTCCCATTGCTTTTCCTCTTTTATTATATAATATTTTGAAAGAATTTTTTTAATTTCTTCAAAATTACAGCTTATAAGAGGATTTAAATTTTTAATAACTCCTTCCTTTATTTTATCATTAGGTAATATAACTTTTATTTTGTAATCTACAACTTCTCCTATATTTTTACTAATATCCCAAAGATATATACTTCCATTATCCTTTAAAGATTCTGTTACCTTCTTAATTAAGCTTTCTTTTTTCAACACTCCATTTACATTGTTTAAATTAAAGAAAAAGGTACATACATCATATTTTTTCTTTTTAAGTTCACTATCTTCTTCTACATAATCTATAGAAAGTTCTTCTTCTACTTCCTTTGATAAGCTATAAATTACACTAGCATTTTCCGAAGTTACATCTAAAATATCTCCTTCTAGTTTTAAATGTTCCATATTTAATATTAATACCTTATTCATAAGATCACCTCAATATTATTTTACTATATTTAACATATTTAAATAATATTGTTTTACACTTTTATTTTTTCTAAAAAAAAATATTACAAAATAAACTTATTCTGTAATACTTTTATGTATTTATGCTCCCATACTAGTAAGCTTGTCTATATTCTTTTTAAACATATCTTCTAAAGTATAGGTCATTGGTTGATTAGGTTTTAAAGCTTCTAAAACTGGCTTCATCACAGAAAGAAACTTTTTTTCATTTTTAGATAAAATAAATATAGAAGCTGTATTTTTAGCATCCCATAAAGCATCATGTACTTGCCCTTCAAATTTTTCTCCAATTGAACTTATTGCCATACTTAAGGAAATCTTTTGTTCAACTCCTAATAAACTACCATACTCTTTTTGAAAATCACACCAATCTTCAATAAATTCTTCAAAATTTACAACTGAAATCTTCTTTAAGTTAATTTCCTTAACAAGTTGATTTAAATCATTTTCACTCCATTCATAAATTTTAAATTCTTCACCTTCACAATTTTCTTTGCACCAATTAAAAAAATCTAAAATAGCAACTTCAAAATTAGGGGCTGATTCTAAAATTTCATCTGTAATGCCTGTAAGCTTAGAACATTTTTTAGATACTTTATTATATTCTGGCTTAACATATTTTTTAAATTCAGATATCTTTTCAAATGAATCATTAAGAATAACTGCACCAATTTCTATTATTTCACTTTTGCATATTTCACGAGCTTCTTTAAACTCCTTATCTATAGGATTCATCTCAAAATCCACAAAAATATGCTTCATTTAACCATCCTCCCCTTTTACTATTATAATCTAATTATATGATACAATATTTACACTAAAACTAAAAGCCTAATATATTAATTTTGCTCATAAAAATATTAGGTTCCTTATATTATTTCATAATTTAGTAAATCACCATGTTAATAAAATAAGAAACCTAATATTTTCAAATTAAGATAATATTAAACATACTATGCTATTTCATTTTTAAGAGATTTTTCTTCTTTTTTCTCTGTTTTTTCTTTTTCTATAACCTTTTGGAATTCTTTAACATCCTTAGCTATAACTCCACTTAATGCTAATAAGCTAATTAAATTTGGTATAGCCATAAGACCATTCATTACATCTGAGAAACTCCAAACAACCTCTAAAGTTGTTGTTGCACCAATATAAGCAATTAATGAAAAAACAACACGATAGATAATATTGTATTTTGGCTTTTTAAATATATATTCAAATGCTTTTTCACCATGATATTCCCATCCTATAATAGTTGAAAAAGCAAATAAGGTTATTCCTATACTTACAACTGTTCCTCCGAAACTACCTAAAACTGTTGAGAATGCTTTTATTGTTAATGCTGAACCTGTTATAATTTCACCAGCTTTATCAACAGAACCTAAAACTCCAGATGATGCTATTGCAAGTCCTGTTATTGTACATACAACAATTGTATCAAAGAAAGTTCCTGTCATGTTAATATAACCTTGTCTTACAGGATTATCTGTAGTAGCTGCTGCTGCTGTTATTGCTGCAGAACCAAGACCAGCCTCATTTGAGAAAACTCCTCTTGCAACTCCCCATCTAAGAGCTTGTGTCATACTAACAACTATAGTTCCTCCAACACCACCTGCTACTGACTTCATACTAAATGCCATTTTAAATATTTTAGCAACTCCACTTGGTAAAGCTGTTATATTACCAAAAATAACTATTAATCCACAAACAACATATAATATTGCCATTGTTGGAACAACTACCTGTGATACTTTTGAAATACTCTTAATTCCACCAACAATAATTAATAATGCAAAAACTGTTATAACTATACCTGTTATCCATAAAGGAATTTTATATGTTTCATTTAATGCACTTGAAATTGAATTAGCTTGAGTTAAGTTACCAATACCAAAGGAAGCAAGTACTGTAAATAAAGCAAATAGAAAACCTAAAGTTGCTCCTAATTTCTTATTTTTAAAGGCATGCTTCATTGTATACATTGGTCCACCAGACATTTCTCCTTCTTCATTTGTCTCTCTATATTTAATTGCAAGCATACATTCTGAAAATTTAGTAGTTAAACCAAAGGCTGCTGAAATCCACATCCAAACAAGTGCTCCAGGACCTCCAAGAGACATTGCAGTTGCAACTCCTACTATATTTCCTGTACCTATTGTTGCAGCAAGGGCTGTCATTAAAGCTGAAAAAGGTGATATATCACCAGTACCTCTATTTTTAGTTCTGGCTTCTTTGCTTAATACACTTTTTAAGGCATATCCTAAATTACGCCATGTTAAAAATCCTATTCTAATAGTTAAGAAAATACCTGTACCAACTAAAAGTATCAGCATTACTGGACCCCAAACAAAATCATCAATTTTTGATAGTATTTCTGTAAATGTAGCCATATCTATTCCCCCTTAAGTTTATTAATAAAAAAAAGCCATAATTATAGAACAATTAAATGAACTTCTTTGTTCCATAATTATGACTTATTTTCCTTTTTCCTATATTATATCACTTTTATAAAATTTGTCTAATATTTTCAAATGTTTTTAAGATAATTTACTTTTTTTATTAATTATCTTTTTTTATAAAAAATTTATCATGTTTTTTATTTCATTTAAATATTTATAGTTATTATAATAGAGCTTTTCTCCTTCATATATAGATACTTTTTTAAATTTTATAGTGCTATTTGGTGGGAGTTGTGCAAGTAAAGGAATATCAGCCTTTATTACATGAGCAAACTTTGGGTATCCTCCTGCTGTTTGCCTATCAGCTAATAAGATGATAGGATTTCCATCTGGTGGAACTTGAATTGTGCCTAAGGAAACCTCTCCTGATATCATCTCTATTTTTTCCTTAAATTTAATCTTGCTTCCTTCTAACCTATATCCCATTCTATCTGATTTTGAAGTTACTGTATAACTACTATTAAAAAAGTTATTTAAGCTTTTTTCATCTGCAAGGTTATATTGCATATCTTGAAATACTCTTATCACTTGATTTTTAGTTGTATAATTAAATGGATTTTTAGCAAACCACATAGCTTCAATAAATCCATTTTTTTCTTTATATTTTAATAATGAGTTTATTATTTTTTCTGAAAGGCTAGTTTTTTTACCTATCTTAATGGTGTCTCCTTTAATTAAAGCTCTACCATTAACTCCTCCTATTTTTCCTCTTATATAGGTACTTTTACTTTCTAAAACTTTAGGTATTAAAAATCCTCCTGCAAAGGCTATATAAGCTCTACATCCTTTTGCTAGTCCTTTAAAAGATAATATACTTTCTGTCTTTATAAAAATAGGTTTATTATTTTCCACACTAACTCCATTAATAGTAGGTAAAAGGTCTCCTCCAGTAATTGCTATTAATGTATTTTCACTTATTTTTAATTCTGGCCCTAAAACTGTAGCTTCAATGCAAGCTTCATTTATATCATTTCCAACTAATATATTAGCTAAATTTAA
>ONGV01000213.1 GCA_900317445.1 uncultured Eubacteriales bacterium
CAAGATGCTGACCTTGTTATGTTTTTATATAGAGACGAGTATTATAATAAAGAAACAGAAGATACAAATATAGCTGAATGTATTATAGCTAAGCAAAGAAACGGTCCAGTTGGAACAGTAAAGCTAGCTTGGCTTGGTCAATATAGTAAGTTTGGTAATTTAGAAGTTACACATAAAGAATAAAATGGGGGCTAAAAAAATGAGTAAAAAGATAGGTTTTATTGGTTGTGGAAATATGGGAAGTGCTATGGTAGGTGGACTTATTAAATCTGGCTTTCAAAAGAAAGAAGATATAATAGTTTCTGCTAGAACACAAGCCTCAGTGGATAAGATAAAAAATAGTTTTGATGTTTTTGGAACAACAGATAATAAATATGTGGCTAAAAATTCTGATATAGTAGTATTTGCAGTAAAGCCTAATATGTATAAAGGTGTTGTTGAAGAAGTAAAGGAAGAATTAACAAAAGATAAACTTATAATAACAATAGCAGCAGGGATAAGTATTTCTAATATGGAAGAATGGCTTGGAAGTGATGCTAAGATTATAAGAACAATGCCAAACACTCCAGCACTTGTTGGAGAAGCAATGTCTGGAGTTTGTCCAAATAAAAATGTATCTGAAGAAGAATTAAAATTTGCTTTAGATATGTTTTCTAGCTTTGGAGAATGTGTTGAACTTGCAGAAAAAGACTTTCATGCCTTTACTGGATTATGTGGTTCTTCACCAGCTTATGTATTTATGTTCATAGAAGCTATGGCAGATGGAGCAGTAAAGATGGGAATTCCAAGAGCAAAAGCTTACAAAATGGCAGCACAAAGTGTTTTAGGTTCTGCTAAAATGGTATTAGAAACAGGAAAACATCCAGGAGAACTAAAAGATATGGTATGCTCACCAGCAGGAACAACAATAGAAGCAGTTGAAGTCCTAGAAAGCCTTGGCTTCAGAAACGCAGCAATGCAAGCTGTAATAAAATGCTCAGAGAAATCAAAGAATATGTAAGATTTTTCTTAATTTAGCTTGGTTCAAAAATATTAAAAAAGTAGCTATTTAATAAAGAAATTTGATAACAATATAGTATTATAACACTTAAAAAACACTATATATTAAATTTCTTAATTCAATAGTTACTTTAATTTTTAGCTTAAATTTCTAATTTGTTTAGAAAATAATATTGTTTTTAATTTAAAGATTATTTTATCTCTTTACTTAAAAATCTTACACTTATATTAAAAATATATCATAAAGCTTATTTTTTATAAGGTTTTATAAATTTCTGAGTAATAAACATTATAGTAATAAACATTATAGTAATAAATTAAATTTTGATTATTAAAATAGTAGTTACCTTATTTTATGAAGGCGTGACTTGGAGCCTGTCGACGGAACGACTGAATAAATATAAGGTAACTACTATTTTTGAAACAAGCCCAATTTTTTAAATTTTGTTAACTCCAGTTTTTATTGCAGCAGCTTTAACAGCCTCTGCAACAGCTTTTTGAACCTTAAGGTCAAATGCCTTAGGAATTATGTTCTCAGCTGTTATTTCGTCATCTGAGATTGAATTTGCAATAGCATAGGCAGCAGCAACTTTCATTTCTTCATTTATTTCACTTGCTCTAACATCTAAAGCACCTCTAAATATTCCAGGAAAAGCTAATACATTATTGATTTGGTTTGGATAATCTGAACGTCCAGTTCCAACAACCTTAGCTCCAGCTTCAAGAGCATCTTCTGGGAATATTTCTGGAGTAGGATTTGCCATAGCAAAAAGTATAGCATCCTTATTCATTGAAGCTACCATTTCTTTAGAAACTATATTAGGAGCAGAAACACCTATAAATACATCTGCATTTTTAATAGCATCTTTTAAAAGACCAGTTTCTTTATTTGGGTTTGTTATTTTAGCAAGTTCCTTTAAATTATCATTAGGTAAAATTCCACCTTCATGTATAACTCCATTAATATCACACATTACAATATTTTTTACACCAGATGCAAGAAGAAGCTTACAAATTGCAGTACCTGCAGAACCAGCACCATTTATAACTATTTTTAAATCAGTTAAGTTCTTTTTTACAACTTTTAATGCATTAATTATTCCAGAAAGAACTACTACAGCAGTACCATGTTGGTCATCATGGAAAACAGGGATATCTAGTCTTTCTTTTAATTTTCTTTCTATTTCAAAACATCTTGGAGCAGATATATCTTCTAAGTTTATTCCCCCTAATGATGGAGAAATCCTTACTATAGTTTCAACTATTTCATCAACGTTTTTAGTATCTAGAACTATTGGAAAAGCATCAACATCTGCAAATTCTTTAAATAATACACATTTTCCTTCCATAACAGGTAAAGAAGCTAAAGGTCCTATATCTCCAAGCCCAAGAACAGCAGTACCATCAGATATTACAGCAACATTATTCCATTTTCTTGTGTATATATAAGCCTTTGAAGGGTCTTTGTGTATTTCTCTACAAGGTTCAGCTACCCCTGGAGTATATGCAAGGCTAAGGTCATCAGCATTATTTACTTTAGCTAATGAGTTTATTGCAATTTTTCCTCTTAGCTTTTCATGGTATTTTAAAGATTCTTCATAAATGGTCATTAAAAACACTCCTTAATAGTTTATTTTATAAAATAAAGTAAAAATTTTTACTTTATAAATTACAAAGGTTTTTGTTAAAATTTTATATAACAAGTATATTATACGAATTATTTTAAACTTTTGCAAAAAAATATTCGACATTATAGTTGACCTATTAAGTACAGTTTGCTACTATGAAAGGTGGATAAGTATATTTTTACGAGGAGGCTAATGATTACATGTCAGCATTTATTGTTTTAGGAGCTCAATGGGGCGATGAAGGAAAGGGAAAAATGACAGATTATCTTGCAGAAGACGCAGAGGTAGTTGTTAGATTTCAAGGAGGTAACAATGCAGGTCATACTGTAGAAGTTGGAGATAGACAATACAAGCTTCATTTAATACCTTCAGGTATACTATATGATGATAAGTTAAATGTTATAGGTAATGGGGTTGTTGTAGATCCTAAAGCCCTATTTGAAGAAATTGGTTATTTAGAAAATGAAGGGGTAAGTGTTACTCCAGAAAAGTTAATAATAAGTGATAGAGCACAATTAATAATGCCTTATCATAAAGTTTTAGATGAACTAAAAGAAAAGGCAAGAGGTAAAAATGATATTGGTACTACTAAAAAAGGTATAGGACCATGTTATACTGATAAAGTTGAAAGATGTGGTATAAGAGTATGTGACCTTTTACATGAAGAAGTTTTTGAAGCATTACTTAGAGAAAATGTAGAAGCTAAAAATGCATATATAACTAAGGTTTTTGGTGGAGAAGCTTTAGATGTAGAAGAAATATTAGCCGACTATAAAGTATATGCAGAAAAGATAAGACCTTTTGTAAAGGATACTTCTGTTGCTGTGTATAATTCAATAAAAGCAGATAAAAATGTATTATTTGAAGGAGCTCAAGGTATGCTTCTAGATATAGACCACGGAAGTTATCCATATGTAACATCATCTAACACTACTGCTGGTGGAGTTAGTAATGGTGTTGGTATAGGGCCTACAATGATAACAAATGCTGTTGGAATAACAAAGGCTTATACAACAAGAGTAGGAAAAGGACCATTCCCAACAGAATTAGAAGATGAAACTGGAGAATGGATAAGACAAAATGGTCATGAATATGGAGTTACAACAGGAAGAGCTAGAAGATGTGGATGGCTTGATTTAGTTATAGTTAAATCTGCAGCTAGAGTAAGTGGATTAACTTCATTAGCAGTTACTAAAATAGATACATTAGCAGGTCTTGATAAGCTTAAAGTTTGTGTAGGTTATAAGTTAAATGGTGAAGTTATAGATTACTTCCCAGCAAGCTTAGAGGATGTAGCTTTATGTGAACCTGTATATGAAGAATTTGATGGATGGGATAATTCTGTAGCTGATGCAAGAAGCTATGAAGAATTACCTGAAAATGCAAAGAAATACTTAAAGAGAATAGAAGAATTTACAGGAACAAGAATTTCTTATATATCAGTTGGTCCAAAGAGAGACCAAACTATGAAAGTTAATGAAATTTAATATTTCATTAATAAGAAAAAGATAATTGTATTTATATTTTTAGATTAATAAGAGGTGATTTTAATGATTACTAAGGATATGACAATAGGTGAAGTTGTTAATAATGATATGGCTAAAGCAGAAGTATTCATGGATTTTGGTATGTTTTGTGTTGGATGTCCTTCAGCTCAAGGAGAATCTATAGAAGAAGCAGCTTTAGGTCATGGAATTGATTTAGATGCGTTATTAGAAGCTTTAAATAAGTAATAAACATTAAGAAAAGGTAGAGTAATAAGATTATTTGCTCTACCTTTTTGTAAAATTAGGAGGGAAGTATGAGTAAAAAGTATTCAAAAAGTTATGAAATACGTTATCAAGATGTTGATTATACATTAAAGTGTAAAGTGGCATCAATAATGAATTTTTTATGTGATATTGGAAATAGTCAATCTGAAGAGGTTGGAGATACTATAGAGCATTTAACAGAAAGTAGGGTTGCATGGGTTTTTTATAAATATGATATAAAGATTAATAAATATCCTAAATATAGAGATATTATAACTATAGAAACACAATCTATAGGTTTTAAAAAGTTTTATGCATATAGAGGATATACAATAAAAAGTTCAGAAGGAGAGGTTTTAGGAGAAGCAGTTGCTTTATTTTTCTTTATAAATATTGATAGAAGACGTCCAGCAAGAATTCCAGAGGAAAAATATGAACTTTATGGGGAAGATAAAAACAATCCACGAGATGTTGATATGGAAGATGTTGAAAAGGTTGAAAAAGTTACTAATGAAAAGCAATTCCAAATAAGATATAGTGATATAGATTCTAATGGACATGTAAATAATGTTAAGTATGCTGAGCTTGCCTTAGAGGCAGTGCCAGAAGATATTATAAAAAATTACACATTATCAAGAATAAAAATAATATTTGAGAAGGAAACAAAGTATGGTGATGTTGTAACTATACTTACTGAGGTAAGAGAAGAAGTTGATAATGAAATAAAGACTGTGCATCTAATAAAAAGCAAGGATGGAGTAGAATTAACTAAGTTAGAAATGAATTGGAGTAAGAAATAGCCTTATTAAAGGCTATTTCCTACTAATTGACCTGAACTCCATGCCCATTGAAGGTTAAAGCCACCACAATCACCATTTACATCAAGTATTTCACCACAAAAATATAAATTAGGGACTAATTTTGATTCAAGGGTGTTTTCTTTTATATCTTTGGTATTAACCCCTCCTTGGGTTAATTGGGCGTTATTAAAGCCATTTGTATCTATACACTTAAAAGTCCATTCCTTAAGCCTGTTAGCTATTAATGAAGTATATTTCCAATCTAATTCATAGCAAGGTGTATGTATATTTGTTATTCCTATATCTTTTAAGAATATAGGAATTAATTTTTTGTTTATTACTCCTATTAAAGCATTAAAAATACTTCTATGACTAAACATAGCTAAATGTCCATAAACAAAGTTTTCAATTTCTTCTTTAGATTTTTCTGGCATCATATCTATTTTAATTTCTACATCATTATGACTATATATTCCTTTTGAGACAATTGCAGAAAGTTGAAGTATAGGTGGTCCTGATATTCCATAGTCAGTAAATAAAATTTCTCCTTCATCTTCACGTATGATTTTATTATTAATTAATACAGAAGCTTTACCATTAAATTTTATTCCAGACAAAGCTTTAAGATGTGGATAATTTAATTTTAATTGAACAATGGCAGGAAGAGGAGTAACTATAGAGTGTCCAAGGTTTTTAGCTAAATTAAAACCAGAGCCATCTGAACCTGTTTTAATTGCCGATTTTCCTCCGCAAGCTAAAACAAGTTTTTTACCTGTGAATAAATTAAACTCTTCATTATCTGTGGATAAAATAAAGCCTTTTTTTTTGTGGATAGTTTTTACTTTACAGTTAGTATATACAGGTATATTCTTTTCTTCTAAAGATAATTTTAATATATCCACAACTGATGAAGCTTGAAGAGATTCTGGATATAATTTTCCCTTTTCTAGCTCTATTATTGGAAGTCCTAAAGTTAAAAATAAATTTTTTGTATTTTCTACAGAAAAATTTTCTAAACAATAATTAAAAAAGTTATTATTTTCACTATTATAATTACTAAAGGGTGACACTATATTAACATTAGAAATGTTACAACGTCCATTCCCTGTAGTTAAAATTTTTTTACCAATTCTATCAGTACCTTCTATTATGGCAACATCTTTTCCTAAATCCTTAGCAACTAAAGCAGCAATAATCCCAGATGCTCCACCACCAACTATTAAACAATCATGATAAATCATAAAATAAATCTCCTTTATTAAGAATATAAATAAATATTAACATAATTAATTTCAGTTAGGAAATTAACTATATAATATAAAAATTTATAGATTCTATATAAAAGAAAATTTTAGTAAATAACAAGCTTTAAAGGGCTTAAAAACTAATAAAAAATAAAAAAGAAAGAAAAAATAAAAATTTTTTAAAAAAATGTGTTGACATAAATCTGTTCTTTAGGTATTATAGTTTATGTGCTCGGCGGAGAACTGCCAAGTTATCCGAGAGAGAAAAAGTGTTGAAAATTTATTTAATAACACAAGAAGCACTTAATATGGCTCCTTGGTCAAGCGGTTAAGACACCACCCTTTCACGGTGGTAACAGGGGTTCGATTCCCCTAGGAGTCACCATTTTTACTTTGGGCGCATAGCTCAGCTGGGAGAGCATCTGCCTTACAAGCAGAGGGTCACAGGTTCGAGCCCTGTTGTGCCCACCAA
>ONGV01000074.1 GCA_900317445.1 uncultured Eubacteriales bacterium
GAATAGTAATACCTGCTGCTCCTCCTAAAGCTGACTTAGGATTAAATGCACTTCTAAATATAAGTGATATTGCACTTGGAATTGCAGGAATGTTGCATAATAAAACAATTAATGCTCCAACAATATATAAAACTGCCATAAAAGGAACTACTGATTCTGAAACCTTTGAAATTCTTTTTATACCACCTAAAGTTACTAAAGCTACTATTACAGTTATTACTATTGCAGTAATCCATAATGGAACATTAAAAGTTTCTTTTAATCCTGAAGCTATAGAATTAACTTGTGCAAAGGTTCCAATTCCTAAAAATGCTACTCCTACTCCTAAAACTGCAAAGATTTTTGCAAGCCATTTTAGTCCTAAACCTTTTTCTATGTAATACATTGGCCCTCCAGCCATTTCTCCATTTTCATCTTTTACTCTATATTTTATAGCAAGAACTCCTTCTGCATATTTTGTAGCCATACCAAAGAAAGCAGCAAGCCACATCCATAATAATGCACCAGGTCCTCCTACCTTTATAGCTGTACCAACACCTACTATGTTTCCGGTTCCTATTGTTGCTGACAAAGCTGTACATAATGCTCCAAAACTAGAAACATCACCGGTTGCATGTTTATCATTAGCTTCTTCATCTTTACCAAATACATATTTTAAAGCTAATGGTAACTTAAACACTTGAAGTAATTTTAATCTTATTGTTAAGTAAATCCCTGTACCTACTAATAATATTAACAGTGGTGGACCCCAAACAACATTATTAATACTTTCTAAAATTCCTTTCATAATAAAAAAGCCCCCTTTTTCAATTTTAGAGAGATTCTTTTTTATCCCTCTGTCCTTTTACCTGAAAGTTTCGATTTAAAATCTTGCTCCTTCGGTGCTCAATTTAATGAGTCTCTCCAAAGTTTCGTCCAATAACGGTCCTTTTACCTGAAAGCTTTACCTCTTCGGTGAATAAATATATATATTTCTCTCCCGCCATTTTCATCCGAATATTCTTTTGTCACAGTTGATATTATATATGTGTTTTTTAATAAAATCAACACATTTCATGAACATTTGTATTTCTATCATGGATTTTATATCGATTTTAAACATATTTCACGTATTAAAAGAAACTTTTTATTACTTTCTTATTTTAATAAATTTCTTATTTGTAATGCTTTTTCTAAACTTCCTGCTACTTTAAGTTTACCTAAAGAAAATGCTTTTACTGGATTTAATTTTCCTTCTGCTATATCAAAAAACACATTTGCAGGTGCAATAAAGATTGCATCTCTATCATAGTACTCATAAGGCTCTATATATAATTTTCCATCTTTAATTTCAATGTAAAAAATACCTTCTCCTTCCCCTATTATATTAAATTGAAAAGCATAATGTTCTTTTACATTACTTACATCTGCTTTTGAAAATGTTTTCTTTAATCTATTAAAGATTTCTTCATAACTCATTTATATTCCTCCTTAAAAGCCAAATCACTTTTTAGTAATATATCTAAAACCTTTGAATAATACTCACATAATTTTTTGTGGTTATTTTTAAACTTATTATTGTATCTTTTATTTTTGTAATTAGTATATCAATATTTCTTAAAGATAAAGTAATTATACTACTTATAGTATACTATAAGTCAATAGGTTTAATACAAAATTAAACAATTTATATATATTTTTCATAATAATTTAATTATATTATATTTTAAAAATAATTTTTCTAAAAAAAGAAACCTTAAGCTATTTATAAACTTAAGATTTCTTTTATATCTATAACTTATTTGTATAATCTATTTAATGCACTAAATACAGCCTTTATTGATGCTAAAGTAATATTACTATTTACTCCAACTCCAAAGGTTTCTTTATTATTGTCATTTCTCTTCATATAAACATAAGCTGCTGCTTTTGCTTCAGAACCTTTGCCTAAAGAATGTTCTGTATAATCTATAATTGTTGTATCAACTAATTTTGAATCTGTTAAAGCTTTCTTTAATGAATCTATTGGTCCATTTCCTATACCAACTAGCTCCATTTCTTTTCCCTTATATTCTAACTTTACAGTAACCTTTGTATCTGCATTTGGGTCTGTGCTTTCTGGCATATCAGAAACATTACATTTTATTAATTTAAATGGTCCTTCTACTTCAAGATATTCTTCAGTAAATTTTTCCATAATCAATTGAGGAGCAATTTCTCCCTTTTTCTCAGAAATTTTTTGTATTACATCTGCAAATTCTTTATGCATAGCCTTTGGCATTTTATATCCAAAATACTTATCCATTACAAAGGCAACTCCACCTTTTCCTGATTGACTGTTTATTCTAACTAAAGCTTCATATTCTCTTCCTAAATCACTTGGGTCTACTGGTAAATAAGGAACTTCCCAATATTGATTTTCTCTTTCTTTATATTTATTCATTCCTTTGTTAATAGCATCTTGATGTGAGCCTGAGAATGCTGTAAATACTAATTCTCCTGCATATGGATGTCTTATATGGACTGGAATCTTACAGCATCTTTCATAAACATCAATAATTTCTTGAATATTTTCTAATTCTAATTCTGGATTAACTCCTTGAGAAAACATATTATATGCTATATTTAAAATATCAACATTTCCTGTTCTTTCACCATTTCCAAATAAAGTTCCTTCAACTCTATCAGCTCCAGCAAGTAATGCTAATTCTGCTGCTGCTACTGCTGTACCTCTATCATTATGAGGGTGAACACTTACTATTACTCTTTCTCTATCTTTAAAATTTGTACACATCCATTCTATTTGGTCTGCAAAAACATTTGGAGTATCCATTTCAACAGTAGAAGGAAGATTTATTATTACTTTATTATCCTTAGAAGCTCCCCATGCATCACATACTGCATCACATACTTCTAATGCATAATCAACTTCTGTTCCTGTAAAGCTTTCTGGAGAATATTCTAAAATAATTTTCCCTGGAAAATCTTTAACATATTCTTTAACTAAGTTTGTTCCATCTACAGCTATCTTCTTTATTTCTTCCTTACTCATATTAAATACAACATCTCTTTGAAGAATTGATGTTGAGTTGTATATATGAACAACAGCTTTTTTTACATCCTTTAATGCTTCAAAGGTTCTTTTTATTAAATGAGGTCTTGCTTGTGTTAAAACTTGAACTATAACATCATCTGGAATTAAATTATTATCAACTAAAGTTCTTAAAAAATCATATTCTATTTGTGATGCTGATGGAAATCCTATTTCTATTTCTTTAAAGCCTAACTCTACTAAAAGATTAAACATCTCTAATTTTTCTTCAACAGTCATTGGATTAACTAATGCCTGATTACCATCTCTTAAGTCTACTGAACACCATATAGGTGCCTTTGTTATAGTTTTATTTGGCCATGTTCTTTCCTTAAAGTTTATTGTTTCAAATCTCTTATATTTTTTATAATTTAACATTTAATATGTCCCCCTTAAAATACTGCATTTTTATAGTAATTTATTATAATATATAACTCATTTCAGTTTATATATTACTCCATAAAGCTTTACTATAACTATTACTTTCTTATCTACTAAATTAATCCCATCACTATCACCTCTATAATATTTAAAACAAAAAACCACGTAAACCTCCTCACCATTGGAGCATTTACGCGGTACCATCCAAATTTATACTTAATTAAAATAACGACATAACTTAAATTTTCATTATGCCGGAAAGATTTCTATTCTTTCAGCTCCTGAGCAAGTTCAAAAGGGAACATCTGCGGGTTCTCAGCAAAATCCCAACTCTCTATAAGACTTCTTCCTATTTACTACTCTCAATCATTGCTTTTAAATATCCATAACTCAACGGATTATATAATTTCCTAGTAATAAAGATAATACTATATCTTAGTTTTATTGTCAATATATGAAGAAATAAATATATTATATTTAACTTTAATTTAATAACAATTTTATATTTTTCCACTTTATTGTATAATAAATTCATATTAAATATATTATTTTTCTTTAATATCATTATATTTTAAATTCAAACAAATTATGGAGGTATTATATGGATATTTGTTCTGTAATAAATGAAATGATTTCTTATTATAAAGGAGATGTTAGAAGGATTAATCACTTTTTAAAGGTTTATTCTTTTTCAAAAACAATAGGTGAACTTGAAAAGTTAGATGAAAATTCTCAATTTATATTAGAAGTAGCTGCTGCTATGCATGATATAGGTATTAAGATTTCAGAAGAAAAATATAACTCATCTGCTGGAAAATATCAAGAATTAGAAGGACCTGCTGTTGCTAAAGAAATGCTTACAAAATTAAATTTTCCAAAAGAAATAATTGATAGAGTTTGTTTTCTTATAGGACATCATCATACATATTCAAATATTGAAGGTATAGATTATCAAATACTTGTTGAAGCTGACTTTTTAGTTAATATTTATGAAGATGCAATAAACAAAGATTCTATAAAATCTATAAAAGAGAAAATATTTAAAACAAAAAGTGGAATTAAAATTCTTAATGATTTATATCTTTAAACATTTTAAGGGATTACCTATAAAGATTACATTTTAAACCTTTAATAGAATAATCCCTTAATTCTTTAATTAAAATTCTTTTTTTCTATAAATATTTGTTGATATAAAATATGAACACAATAAGATTAATATTATAACTAAAGGGTAAATATATTCTCCAATATTTATAATGTTTTTTATGACCTCTTCACTAGGCATTGTTATATTAAGCTTTTTAATAAGTTTTTCTCCCCCAACTATAATAATAAATGGAACAATAAATATTATCATAACTAATATACGACTTTTTTCAACCCCAACTTTATATATAATAGGAGTTGTTAAGCTTATTATAATAAGACCTATTGATATTATTATACCTATAGTTAATAACATCTCTTTTATATTAACTTCACCATTTAAGTTTTTTGTAATTAATTCCGCAATAAATGAAAGAACTCCAGAAGCTATTAAAAATAATAAGGATGTACAATATCTACTTAACACTATTTCTTTATAGGAAAGAGGTGTTGTAAGGGCATATCTATCCCATTTTGAAGCTTCATCAAAAGCAAATAAATTAAAATTAATAATAACAGCTAGCATAATAACTACACCACTTATAAACTCTCCATTTCCTTGAGGTATAAATATAATTCCATATAACACTAATAGCACAGCTATAATTTTAAGTTGTTTTTTCATATTTAATAAATCTTTTAAAATTAATCCACTCATTTTCTTTCACCTCTTATATAAAACAACATAATATCTTCTATTGAAGCTTTATCTACAACAATATCTTGATATTTATCAATAAACATTTCTTTTTTATTAGTAAGAATTTCATAACCAAAATTATTTTTTCTATATGATACTATAAAATCTTTATCTATATTTTCAAATTCTTT
Source organism: uncultured Eubacteriales bacterium (assembly GCA_900317445.1). Lineage (GTDB taxonomy): Bacteria > Bacillota > Clostridia > Clostridiales > Clostridiaceae > Clostridium. The sequence continues at coordinate 5,429 of ONGV01000074.1, forward strand.
TTTCCCGCATTTTACAATTCCCATATTATAACTTAATTCATCTTTACTTTTTGAAAATATAATTTCACCATTATTTATAAAGGTTATATAATCTGCTATCTTATCTAAATCCCCTGTTATATGAGTTGACATTAATATTGAATGTTCCTCATCTTGAATAAAATCTAAAAATATATCTAATATTTCTTCTCTTACTATTGGGTCTAATCCGCTTGTTGCCTCATCCATAATTAATAATTTAGGTTTATGTGAAAGAGCTATTGCAATTGAAAGTTTCATTTTCATACCTTTAGAAAATTCTTTTATTATTTTTTTATCTGGAATTTGAAATTTTTTTAAATAATCATTAAAAATTTTTTCATCCCAATTTTTATAAATTCTTTTCATTATCTTTGAACTTTCTTTAGGATTTAAACTATCATAAAAACAACATTCATCAAATACTACTCCTATATCTTCCTTTATTTTCTTCTCATCTTTAATATTATCCATACCAAAGATTTCTATACTTCCTCCATCTCTATTAATTAAATTAAGTATTCCTTTTAATGTTGTAGTTTTTCCAGCTCCATTTTCACCTACAAAACCCATAATACATCCTTTAGGAACTGAAAATGAAATATCTTTAAGTTGAAAATCCTTGTAATTCTTTCTTAAATTTTTCACAACTATTGCATTTTCCATATTATTCACTCCTATATAAAATATTTAAAATATCTTTAAGCTCTTCATACTCTATGCCACTTGATTTTGCAATTTCAACTGCTTTTTGAAGATATTGTTCTGCTAAACGTAAATTTTCTTCTTTTAAAAACTCTGTATTTTTACTAGCTACAAAGCTTCCTTTTCCTTGAACCGTTTCTATAAATCCATCTCTTTCTAAATCTTCATATGCTCTTTTAGTAGTTATAACACTTATTCTTAATTCCTTAGCTAAAAGTCTTATACTTGGAAGAGCATATCCCTCTTGTAAAGTTCCATTAATTATCATATTTTTTATTTGACTTGTTATTTGTTCATAAATAGGTCTTTTATCTGAATTGCTTATTATTATTTCCAAATTATCACCCTTAACTGTATATACTGTTTATATACAGTATATTCTAATATATACTCTTTGTCAATAAGAAAGTATTAATTATTACTTTGCGTTGACTTGGAGCCTGTCGACGGAAAAAGCAAAGTAATAATTAATACTTTCTAACAAAATGAAAGGAAATTCTTAAACTTGTTTCTTTTATTAAGCTTTATCATTAACTTAGCAAGTTATCCACAGTTTTCAAAATATATAATTTCC
>ONGV01000019.1 GCA_900317445.1 uncultured Eubacteriales bacterium
ACTTTTTAATCAAGATGACTCTATTTTAACTCAAGAAAAATTAACTATAGGAAGTGGAAGAGTTAATGATTATTCAATTTTTATGGGGATTTTGACAGATGATTATAATGGAAACTTATTAAAAGACATAAATGTAAGTGAAGAAACTGGAGTTTATCAAGTTCCTACAAGTAATAACTATAAAATTTTAAAAACCATTAATTCATATAGAAACTTTCAAGCAGATGACATGAAAAATGTCTTTTTAAATAAAGATATTATTTCAAATAGCAATAATCTTGAATCTTTAGATGTTATAGTTATAAATAATTATAATACTTCAAATCTTACAGAAGATGAATATTCAAGTTTAAAATCTTGGGTTGATAAAGGAGGTACTTTAATAATTGGTACAGGGGAAAATTCTTCAAAGACAATAGGAAATATAAATAAAAAGTTTTTTGATATAACTAGTAAAGGAACTAAAGACACTAATGGCTATACTTTAGCAGATTTAGAATTTCAAGGGGAAGCAGAAGTATTAAAAGATGAAACTCCTATTATATATAAGAAGAAAATGGGTATTGGAAATTTATATGCTGTAGCTTATGATTTTGGAAATTCTAATATAGCATCAGAGGAAATATTAAAATATTATTGGAAAGAAGCATTAAATGATGACTTTGATAAAAAGTTTTCAATATCAGGAATTGATGATTATGACTATAGTAAATTAGAACTTGTAAATCAAATTCCTGCTACAAATATGTACAAAACATCAACATTAGGAATAGTTTTTTTAGTATATGTTCTTTTAGTAGGAATTATTTTATATTTTGTATTTAAAAAGCTAAATAAAAGAGAATATTTATGGGTAGCAATACCTGTAACAGCTATTTTATTTTGTGTCTTGTTTTTTGTAATGGGAACTAAAACAAGGGTTAAAGATGTAGTTTTAAATCAAGTTACTTTTTTAACAAAGGAGAAAGATAGCACTAATAATAATGCAGTATATGTAGGAATAACATCTAAATATAATAAAGATTTATTAGTTAAAGAGCCTGAAGAAGGAAACTTAGAGATTATTAGTGATGAAGGACATTACTATTTAAGTAATGATGAAGAAAGTAAAAATAGTAAGCTTAGAACTAAAATTATTTATAATGGTAGTAATACATCATATGAATATAAGGATTTACCTGCCCTAAATATGAAGACATTTAAAATAAATAATGTAGATAAAACTTTGCCAGATATTCAAGCAAATTTATCTTATAATAGTGGGGAACTTAAAGGAACTATAAAAAATACATTAGGATATGATATAAAAAGTTTAATAATACTTTCACAAAATGGAATATGGAATTATGGAGAAGTTAAAGAAGGGGAAGAAATAAACACTGAAAAGAATAAAGCTAGCAAAATAAAAGATATATATGGTGGAATGAATAGCTTTATGAAAGATGAAAATAGATTATCTGGAAGAATAATAACTGTTTTACAATCACTACAAGACACAGCGTATTATGGAAATGAAATAAAAATAGTTGCAATAACAGAAATACCTATGGATTATAAATTCGATTTTGGAAATAGAAAGGTATCAAAATTTGATACAACAGTAATTGTTCAAGATGGCAATTTAAATATTGCAGATGAAAACGGAAATTGTTCACTTCCTTTTGAATATTTTACTCCACAGGTCTTATCAACTTCTCAAGGTGATGTTTATTGTGAAGAAAATATGATTAATGGAACAGGAGATTTATATTTAGAATATACTATAGATTCTAATATAGATGTAAATAAGCTTACCATAGGATATATAAAAAAAGATGAAAATTATTATTACCAAGAAGATTTAAAAGGAAAGATTTACATTGTTAATCCTACAAAAAATGATTTTGAGGAGATAGAATATCTAGAAAGTGGTGTTGTGTTAAGTAATCCTAAAGATTATTTAACAGAAGATAATAAACTTTATATACGTCTAGAATGTAATGATGAAATGAATGTTAACTGTCCTAGAATAGCTGTTGAGGGGGTTGTAAATAATGTTGAGAATTAAAAATTTAGAAAAAAGCTATGGAAAGTTTAAAGCCCTTGACAATTTAAATTTAGAAATAGAAAAGGGAGAAATATTTGGTTTTATAGGACCTAATGGAGCAGGAAAAAGCACTACAATGAAAATAATAACAGGGCTTTTATCCCCAGACAGCGGTGAGGTTTATGTAAATGATATTGATGCCATAAAGGATAATAGAAAGATTAAAGATGAAATAGGATATATGCCAGATTTCTTTGGAGTATATGATAATTTAAAGACTTGGGAGTATTTAGAGTTTTTTGCATCTATTTATGGAATCACAGGAGATAGCGTGAAGAAGCTTTCTATGGAGCTTTTAGAATTAGTTAACTTAACAAATAAATATGACTCCTATGTTGATGGACTTTCAAGAGGAATGAAGCAAAGATTATGTTTAGCTAGGTGTTTAATTCATAATCCTAAGTTTTTAATATTAGATGAACCAGCTTCTGGAATGGACCCAAAGGCAAGATTTGAGATGAAAAACATATTAAAAAATCTTAAAGATATGGGAAAGACTATATTAGTAAGCTCTCATATTCTTTCAGAGCTTGGAGAAATATGTACTAATATTGGAATAATAGAAAAAGGACATATGGTATGTCAGGGAAAAGTAGATGAAATAATGAATAGAGTTAGTGGTAACTATCCTATTGTTATAAATATTTTAAATAGTGCAGAAAAAGCAGTAAAAATTCTTAAAGAAAATCCTAAGATTGAAAAGGTAAATTATGAAGAGAATAAAGTTATTGTTTATTTTAATGGAAATGATGAAGAAACCGTTGAAGTCTTAAAAAGTTTAGTTGTAAATGATGTTCCAGTAATCTCTTTTAATAAGCAACAACACAGTCTTGAAGATGTATTTATGAAGATTACTAATGAGGTAGGAGGGGAAAAGAATGAAAATTAATCCAGTTTTAAAAAATGAATCAAAATTAGCAACAAGAAGCATTAAATTCACATTAGTCTTATTATTTTATGTTGGATTTTTATCTTTACTTTCAATAGTAATCTTTGAATCGTCTATTAATTCATCATATTCATCAGGGCTAAACCTTCAAAGAATACCTGAAATATATACAGAACTTGCAATAATTCAAGCAGTATTACTTTTGTTTATTGTTCCATCATTAGCTTCTACAGCAATCTGTGGGGAAAGAGAAAAGCAGACATTAGATGTTCTTTTATCAACAAGAATGTCTCCTTTATCAATAGTTTTAGGAAAGCTTGGAGCTTCTGTAAGCAGAGTTATTCTTCTTATAATTTGTTCAATGCCTATATATTCAATAACTCTTTTAATAGGAGGAATAAGCTTAAAAAATATAATAGAATTAAGTATTTTCTTTATAATTACAACAATATTTGTAGGGTCTTTAGGGGTGTTTATATCAACCATAATAAAAACCTCAAGGGCTTCAACAGTAATAACATATTTTTCAGTTTTATTTATATTTATTGGAATAATAGTAATAACAATGGTTTATATGACTTTTAAAGAAATGAGTAATACTTCTTATGCAGATATAAAAATTCCAATTTTATCATTTATAAGTCCTACCTTAGGATTTATAAGTCTTCTTGCAAAGCAATTAGGACAAGATAGTTATATGTTTGGAAGTGCTTTAGAAGAACTAGCTCCAAATGGATATATTATATCAATTATATTTCAATTAATACTTAGTATTTTATTTATAAAACTATCAGCATATAAATTAAATCCTCTTAACAAAAAGAAAAAAAGGTGATGATTTATGGATTTAGATAAAAAGATAATTTCTTTTATAAAAACTTATGGAAAAAGAATAAAGATTAATTTCCTTTTAGATAAGATATTATTTGGAATGTTATTATGTGGAGTATTAAGCTTTATTTTATTATCAGTTTCTGTATTTGTGCCATTTAAAGATTGTTATAGAGTAATAGCTATTTTATGTATATTAATCATATTAGGAAGCTTTATATATGGAGTTTTAAAGCTTCCTAATATAAAAAAAATAGCACTTCTTATCGACTCTAAAGGTCTTAAAGAAAGGGTAATAACTTCCTTATCTCTTTCAAATGATAATTCTGATTTAGCAATAACACAAAAGAAGGATACAATAGAGAATTTAAAAAATTTTAATTATAAAGAGAAATTTCCAATAAAGATAGATAGAAAAAAGCTCTTAAAAATAGGAGTTTTAATTGTAATATGTACAGGGATTTTATTAGTACCTTCTAATTCAAAAACAAAGGCTAAAGAATTAAGAAACTTTGAAAAAGGAAAAAGTGAAATAATAAATAAAGTTGAAAAAGAAAAAAAGAACATTGAGAAAACAGATGATTTATCTAAAGAAGAAAAGGAAAAATTAAAAAAGCTTCTTGAAGATGGTAAAAATGAATTAAAAGATATTGAAACTAATAAAGATATAAATAAATTTTTAGAAAGATTAAATAAAAAACTTGAAACCTTAAAAGAAGAGATTAAATCTGAAGAAGGAAAAAAAGCTTTAGAAAATTTATCTAAGGAGCTTTTAGAAGATAGTATGAAAAAGCTTCAAAATGATGCCTTAAAGGATTTAAATAAAATTAATGAAGCTTTAAATAAAACAGAAGAAGGAGAAAAAATATCAGAAGC
>ONGV01000058.1 GCA_900317445.1 uncultured Eubacteriales bacterium
AGAGAAAAGTTTGATGAATTACTAGAAAAACTAGGAATATCAAGACCTAAGGGTAAAGGAATATGGTCTATTGAAGAAGGATTAGAAGAAGCAAGAGCATTAGGATTCCCAGTACTTGTTAGACCTTCATATGTAATTGGTGGTCAAGGAATGGAAATCACTCATGATGAAGAAGAATTAATATACTACTTAGAAAATGCCTTTGCTAAGGACAAGAAAAATCCTATATTAATAGATAAATACTTAATGGGTAGAGAAATAGAAGTTGATGCAATATCAGATGGAGAAGATGTATTAATTCCAGGAATAATGGAACACTTAGAGAGAGCAGGTGTTCACTCTGGAGATAGTATTACTATGTATCCATCACAAAATATATCTGAAAAAATAAAGGCTGATGTTTTAGAATATACTAAGAAATTAGCACTTGAAATAGGAATAAAGGGTATGATAAATATCCAATTCATAGAATATCAAGGAAAGCTTTATGTAATAGAAGTTAATCCAAGAGCTTCAAGAACAGTTCCTTATATAAGTAAGGTAAGTGGAGTTCCAATAGTTGATATAGCTACAAAGGTTATGCTTGGAAGCAAACTTAAAGATTTAGGATATGGAGTAGATATATACAAAGAACCAAACATAGTAGCAGTAAAGGTTCCAGTATTCTCAACTCAAAAGTTACCAAATGTTGAAGTATCTTTAGGACCTGAAATGAGATCTACAGGAGAAGTTTTAGGTGTAGGAAAAACTCTTAATGAAGCTTTATATAAGGGATTTGTAGCAGCAGGAATGTTCCCAGGAAATGGAGAAATATTAGCTACAGTAAACAAGCATGATAAGCAAGAATTCTTACCAATGGCTCAAAGACTTGCTAAGTTAGGATATAAGTTTGTTGCAACAGAAGGAACTTGTAAGCTTTTAAGAGATGGCGGCGTTGATGCTAAAGTTGTTAGAAGATTAAAAGAAGATAGTCCTAATATATTAGATGTTATAAAGAATAAGGAAGTTGATTTAGTTATAAATACTCCAACAAAAGTAAATGACTCAAAATCAGATGGATTTATTATGAGAAGAGCAGCAGTTGAAAGAAATATTGGAGTTATAACAGCATTAGATACATTTAGAGCAATTGTAGATGTTAAATGTGAAGGCTTAGAAAATAACAAAGATTTAGAAGTATTTAATATATCAGAAATATAATAATTAAACCAAAAAGTTGTTGTGTAAATTAATTTTGCATAACAACTTTTTTATTTAATAAAATTAGTTTTAATAAATTCCATAATACAAAAAAATTCTTTTAATTTTTTAAAATGATTTAATAAAGACTAATAAAGTTTGAAAATATTATTGAAAAAAACATAGTCAAATTATATAATTAATATATAACGATTACATATTTTAAGCTAAAAGGGGGATATAAAATGAAGGTTAAAAAGCTATTAGCAACTATTTTAACTGTGGCACTTACTTCAACAGTTGTTTCAGTACCAATACAACAATTAAATCTAACAGAAGCAAGTGCAGCAAGCTATGAAGCTTATAACGGAAATGATTTGGGAGCTACCTATAGTCCAACACAAACAACTTTTAAAGTTTGGGCACCAACAGCCTCAAAGGTACAAATAAAAAGATATACTACAGGTAGTGATTCAGAAGCAGGAGCATCTGTAATTGAAACCAAAGACATGACAAAGGGTGGACAAAATGTATGGTCAATTACAATAAGTGGAGATTTAAAAAATACTTATTATACTTATATAGTTGATGGTCGAGAAACTCCAGATGTATATGGAAGAACTACTGGTATAAATGGTGACAGGTCAATGGTTATTGATTTAGATAGTACAGACCCAGCAGGATGGGAAAATGATAAAAGAGTTGAATCTCCAAATCAAACAGATGCAATTACTTGGGAAGTACATGTAAAAGACTTCTCTTATGATTCTTCATCAGGAATAAGTGAGAAATATAGGGGAAAATTCCTTGCATTTACTGAAGAAGGAACAACTTTAAATGGTGATGGAGTAACAAAAACAGGTATAGATTACTTAAAAGAATTAGGTGTAACACATGTACAAATATTACCTATGTATGATTATGCATCAGTAGATGAAAGAAATTCAGATGGAGAAACTTTTAACTGGGGTTATGATCCAAAGAACTATAATGTTCCAGAAGGTTCATATTCAACTAATCCTTATGATGGTAATGTAAGAGTTTCAGAATTAAAACAAATGGTAAAGGCATTTCATGATGCAGGAATTGGGGTTGTAATGGATGTTGTTTATAATCATACTTATGCTCCATTTGGACAAGGTGGAAGTCAAAATGAATTCCAAAAGGCTCAATATTCACCATTAGATAGAACCGTACCAGGATATTATTATACTTCTACAGACTGGTCTGGATGTGGTAACTCAACAGATAGTACAAAAGAAATGTATAGAAAATATATGATAGATTCTATTGTTTATTGGGCAACAGAATATCATTTAGACGGATTTAGATTTGACCTTATGGGTATTCATGATGTTGAAACAATGAATCAAATAAGAGCAGCTTTAAATAAGGTAGACCCTCAAATTAAAATGTGGGGTGAACCTTGGTGTGGAGATGGAAGTAAAAACAGTATGTCAGGTTATGCTAATAAGGCAAACTGTAAGTCTTTAGATAATAATATAGCAATGTTTAGTGATAATGCTAGAGATGCTATAAAGGGTAATACTTGGGATGGAAAGCTTAGTAACGCTGGATGGGTTACAGGTAATGGAAATAGACAAACAGAAGTTATAGCTGGTATAAAGGCACAGTGTGGAGATTATAGTAATATAAATCAAAATATTTGGTCTAAACAACCTTCACAAGTTATAACATATACATCTTGTCATGATAACCATGC
>ONGV01000007.1 GCA_900317445.1 uncultured Eubacteriales bacterium
CTTGACAATGTGAACAATTCATTCCATTAACTCTTACTATCTTTTTCATTTCTTCATCTTCTCCTTCTTCAAATTTATTTTCAAAATTTTCTTCATTAATAATATTTTTATCATAAGCTTTAAATAATTTTAATCTTAAAGCATTTAATACAACACATACTGAACTTAAACTCATAGCAAAAGCTCCAAACATTGGATTTAGCTTCCATCCTAAAATATTATAAAAAACTCCTGCTGCTAATGGAATACCTATTGCATTATAAAAAAATGCCCAGAATAAATTTTCTTTAATATTTTTTATAACTGCTTTACTAAGCTTAATTGTAGTTACTCCATCTAATAAATCATTTTTCATAAGAACAATATCAGCAGATTCTATAGCAATATCAGTTCCAGCACCTATTGCAATTCCAATATCAGCTCTTGCTAGTGCTGGTGCATCATTTATTCCATCCCCAATCATAGCTACTTTTTTACCACTTTCTTGTATTTTTCTTACCTCTTTCTCTTTATCTTGAGGAAGAACCTCTGCAATAACTTTATCAATATTAAGTTCTTTTCTAATTGCTTCTGCTGTATTTTTATTGTCCCCTGTTAGCATTACAATATTTATTCCCATTTTTTTAAATTCTTCAATAGCTTTTTTACTTGTAGGCTTTATAATATCTGCTACAGCAATTACTCCAAGTAAAATACTATTATCAGAAAAACATAATGGAGTTTTTCCTTTTTGTGCTAGGTTATTAATTACTTTTTCAAAATTTGAACAATCTATATTATTTTCTTTCATTAAAGATAAGTTTCCTGAATAATAAATTTTATTATTTATTTCTGCTTTAATTCCTTTTCCTGTAATTGAAATAAAATTATCTACATCTAAAAGAGTAATATTTTCTTTTTTTGCCTTTTCTATAATTGCATCTGCTAATGGATGCTCAGAAGGCTTTTCTATAGAAGCTGCAATTTTTAATAATTCATTTTTATTTATATTAGAATTTACAATAATATCTGTAACTTTAGGTTTTCCCTCTGTTATTGTTCCTGTTTTATCTAAAACAACAGTTTTAATTTTATGAGCAGTTTCTAAAGCTTCTGCAGATTTTATAAGTATTCCATTTTCAGCTCCTTTTCCTGTTCCAACCATTATAGCTACAGGAGTTGCTAAACCTAAAGCACATGGACAAGAGATTACAAGAACTGCTATTCCTATTGATAATGAAAATTCAAAGGATTTACCTACAAGTAGCCATACTATTGTTGAAATTATTGATATTGAAATAACAACAGGAACAAAAATTCCACTTATTTTATCTGCTAATTTTGCTATTGGTGCCTTTGAAGAACTTGCATCTTCTACTAAAGATATTATTTGTGCAAGAGTTGTATCATCTCCAACATTTTCTGCTTTAAATTTAAAATATCCATTTTTATTTATAGTTGCAGCAATAACTTTATCTCCAACATTTTTTTCTACGGGTATACTTTCTCCTGTTATTGCAGATTGGTCTATAGAAGAATTTCCTTCAATTATAACACCATCTACTGGTATACTTTCCCCTGGCTTTACTATAACAATATCATCTTTTATAACATCTTCTATTGAAATTGTAAGTTCTTTATTATTTCTTAATACAGTAGCAGTTTTAGGTGCTAAATCCATAAGTTTTGTTATAGCTTCTGAAGTTTTTCCTTTAGATTTTTTTTCTAAATATTTTCCTAATGTTATAAGGGCAAGTATCATTGCTGCTGATTCAAAATATAAATCCATATGATACTTTTCAACTAATTCAAAATCTTGAATTCCAAGACCATATCCCATACCATATATTGCAAATATACCATATATCATTGCTGCTGATGAGCCTATTGCAATTAAAGTATCCATATTAGGAGAACCCTTAAATAAAGTTTTAAATCCAACTTCATAATATTTTCTATTTACATATGCTATAACAAGTGCTAATAAAAATTGAGTCATTCCATAAGAGATAGCATTTTCTAAGCCCCTAAGAAAAGAAGGAAGTGGCAATCCCATCATATGTCCCATTGATATGTATATTAATGGAATTAAAAAAGTAAATGAAATAATTAGACGTTTTTTCATTTCCTTAATTTCATCTTTAACTTTTATCTTATCACTAACTTTTATTTCATTTTTACTTTTGCTAAATACACTTGCTCCATATCCTGCAGAAGTAACTGCTTCAATTATATTATTTTCATCAATTTCTTCTTCATTATAATGAACAACCATACTATTAGTAAGTAAATTTACACTAACATAATTTATTCCTTCAAGCTTTTTCACTGCCTTTTCCACACTAGCTGAACAAGCTGAACAAGTCATTCCTGTAACACTAAATTTTTTATTCATCCTTCTCACTCCTTTCCACCCCTCCTCCAGGGGGTGCATTATGAATATATCACTTTCTATTTATTTTTTCAATATATATTTTTACCTACTTTTTAATATTATTACCATTTATATTTTATTAAAAAATCTTTCTTCTAGACCGTTTATTTATTACTGTTTTCAAAAGTTATTCAAATTATTCAATTAATATAATTTTCAAAAAAAAAATAAAAAGGCAATCTTATTTGCCATTTCAAATAAAATTGCCTTTTATTTTTTACTTTTATTTTAATTATTCAACATCTTGTAATGCTGCAAATCCTTCTTCTCCAGTACGAACCTTTATTACATTTTCAATATTATAAACAAATATCTTACCATCTCCAATGTGTCCAGTATAAAGAACTTTCTTTGCAGTTTCTACAACAGTATCAACTGGTACTTTACTTACTACTATTTCTACTTTAATCTTAGGTAATAAGCTCATTTCAACTTCAACACCTCTGTAGTATTCTGCACTACCTTTTTGAACACCACATCCAAGTACATGAACAACAGTCATACCAGTAACTCCTATATTGTTCATTGCTTGTTTTAAAGCTTCAAACTTGCTTTCTTTAGCTATTATTACAATCTTCTTAATTGGTGGCTCTCCATCTACTGCTTTCACGTCTGACTTCTTAGTAGCAGCAACTACCTTTTCTACTGGTACTGCTTTTTCTACTGGAACAATATTTTTAGTATTAGCTGTATTTGGAATAGTTGTATCTAAAACTGGCATAAAGTCTGCATAAGAACTTGCTAAACCATGTTCTACCTTATCTAATCCAGCTATTTCTTCTTCTGCTGGTACACGAAGACCTATTGTTTCTTTAATTACTAAAAATACTATTGACATTGTTAATACAACCCAAGCAATTACAGATATAACACCTAAACATTGAATTCCTAAGAAGTGGAATCCTCCACCATAAAATACACCATCTTCTAATGCAAATAAGCCTGTTAATATAGTACCTGTAGCACCACACATACCATGAACTCCTATAGCACCAACTGGGTCATCTATTTTTAATACTTTATCAACAAATTCTATACCAAAAGTTACTACAAATGCTGCAATTAATCCTATGAAGAATGCTCCAACTGGAGAAACTAAATCACAACCTGCTGTTATTGCAACAAGTCCTGCTAAAGAACCATTTAATGTCATTGAAACATCTGGTTTACCATATCTAAGCCAAGTAAGTAACATTGTTGCTACTGTTGCTGTTGCAGCCGCCATGTTTGTAGTTATAAAAATATTACCCATTGCTGTTAATGTATCATCACCTGTTGCTGAAACAGTTGAACATCCATTAAATCCAAACCAACAGAACCAAAGAATAAATACTCCTAAAGCTCCTAATGTTAAACTATGACCTGGAATAGCTCTTGGTTTTCCATCTTTATCATACTTTCCAATACGAGGTCCAAGTATCTTGGCACCTACTAAAGCTGCTACACCACCAACCATATGAACTGCTGTTGAACCAGCAAAATCATGGAATCCAAGTTCTGAAAGCCATCCGCCTCCCCATATCCAGTGACCTGATATAGGATATACAACTAAACTTATAATTAAACTATAAATACAATATGATGAGAATTTAGTTCTTTCTGCCATAGCTCCTGATACTATTGTAGCTGCTGTTGCACAGAAAACTGTTTGGAAAATTATATATACAGGAAGTGGAAAAGTTAATCCTAAATGTGAATAATCACCTCTTATTAATAAATCTAATGTACCAATAAATCCATTTCCTTTTCCCATTAAAAGTCCAAAACCAATTACCCAGAATGCTAAAGTACCAATAGCAAAATCCATTAAATTCTTCATTATAATGTTACCAGCATTCTTTGCTCTAGTAAAACCTGTTTCTACCATAGCAAAACCTGCTTGCATGAAGAATACTAATACTGCCCCTAACAATACCCATATGGTATCTACTGATGAAAATTGTTCCATAAAAATTCCCCCTTACTAAATAAAAAAAAATAGACCTATACTTTATTTTAAGTTATAATAAATTTAAACCTTAAATAAAATACACGTCTTTGTGTAGAATTTGCTTACTAATAGGCACTAATGTTTTGTCAGTCTAAGGGAGTGACTGTAAACCAAAATACCAAAATACTCAAAGAGGATTAATAAACATTAGTGCCCCTAAGTAAGCCTATATTAAAATGAATGATAGCTGTGTGTAATTAAACACTCCCTTAATGCAAAAAGCGCTGTAGAGCTTTATAAAACTCTACAGCGCCTTTGCTGTTTATGCTTATATAATATTCTAAATTCTTTTTTTTGTCAATATATTTTTATAAAAATACATTAAAAGTTTTATATAAAATATATATCAATATAATTCCTAAAGAAATCCATAATAAAACTACAATATTTGATGATTTATTTTTCTTCATATTAAAATATTTTCATACCTCTATATTCATTAATTAAATTACTTAAAAACTCTACTGTACTTATTGGTACTTTTCCAATAGAAGTTTCTCCTGCAAGAAGAAAACCATTTACTCCATTTTTTAAATGATTAAAAATACCTTCAATTTCGGACAAACTAGCTTCCTTTCCTTCTTTCATGCTATTTAAAATATGAGTAGCTATAATAATATCCTTTCCCCTTGCTAATTTAATTACCCTATCTTCATAAATGGGCACATAAGATATTGAACTTTCTGGTATAAGGTCCCCTCTTCCTATTATTATTCCATCAGATACTTCTAATATTTCTTTAATATTTTTTATTCCTTTTGGTGTTTCAATTTTAGCCCATATAATAGGTTTAAAATTAAAAGTTTTTATATATTTTTTTAAATCACATATATACTCTTTTCTTTCTACGAAAGAGGCACTTATTATATCAATTTTATTTTCCATAGCCCACTTTAAATCTTTTTTATCCTTTAATGATAACCCTATTCCATCTCTTTTAAAACCTTTTATATTACATCCTTTTTCAGCTCTTACTATTCCACCTTTAATCGCTTCTGTTAATATTCCTGAAGAATTTTTATCTAGTATTTTAAATTTCATTGTATTATCCTTCATTGTTATTTCTTCAATATTATTATTAATTAAAAACTCATTATTTAAATTTAATGGAATAACTTTCTTACTATTAAAAGCTCCATTTTGTCCTTCTTTTTTATAAATATCCTCTCCACAAAATAATACTCTTTCTTTATCATAAACTTTTAAAACATATATAAGTTTAGATGATACCCTTATTTTCTTTCCTGAAAGGTCTTGAAGTATATGTATATTTTCATCAGTTTCCTTTGCTGTCTTTATTATTTCTGAAAATTCCTCATAATTACCATGAGAAAAATTTAACCTAAGAACATTAGCTCCTGACTTTATTATTTCTTTAATAACTCTCTTTTCTTTAGTACTTGGTCCTACAGTTGCTATTATATACATAAAATCCCCCTTTTATTTTTTCTATATTTAGTCTATTAATAAAATTTTTCAAATATACTTTTAGTTCTAAATAATATTTATATTTAATAATCTTTTACTATACTTCATGTTAGGAGTGACTTTATGAAATTAAAAAAATTAATTATACCTTTAATATTTTCTTTATTTCTTACTGGTTGTAGTTTTTATGATCCTAAATATATAAATCTTAAAGAAAAGGAAAGTATAAACTATTATTCTAATGAAGTTTATTTTAAAATTTTAAATAATGAAAAATATACTTTAACAATGTTTGATACAGATGTTTCAAAAAATACAATCATTGATGAAGAAGAACAAATTATAATCGAAAATTTTTTAAGTTCTTTAACCTCCTCTAATTATTTAAAAAAGAGTGATGATATTTTGAATAAAGAAGCTTTTCATCTTATAATTAAATTTGCTGATAATAGCACCTATATATTCAATATTTATGATGAAAACTTAGTTACTGTATATCCTTGGGATGGAGTATTTTCTGAAGATATTATAACTTCTGAAAATGTGCCTTTAAGATATAACCTATATGATTTTTGTACTCATATAAAAAATAGAGCTAAACTTTCTGGTTAGCTAAAAAAAGTAAAGTGAATATATTTTCCTTCTGTCCTAATAGACAAAATGATATATTCACTCTACTCTAACTAAATCAAAAATTTTTAATTTGAATTTTCTTCAACTTCTTGCAAAAGTCTAAATACTCTCTTATTTAATAATGGATGTATTTTATTTGGGCATAACTCATTTAGAGGTTTTAATACAAAATATCTTTCTTCCATTCTTGGATGAGGTAAAATAAGCTCTTCATCTTCTGATATTAAATTATCATAAAAAACTATATCTATATCTATTATTCTAGGCCCCCATCTTAGTTCTCTTACTCTCTTCATTTCATTTTCAATATTTAGTAAGTTTTTTAATAAGTCTTTTGGAGATAATAGTGTTTTTATTTTTAATGCTCCATTTAAAAATTCATCCTGTTCTAAGTATCCCCAAGGTTCTGTAACTATAAATGAAGATATTTTTTCTATCTTTGTATTTTCTAATTTTCCTATAAGTTCTATTGCCTCATTAAGATTTTTCTCTTTATCACCTATATTACTTCCTATTGAAAGATATGCTTCATGCCAAATTCTTTCAATTTCAATAGCTGCATAATCTAAATGTCTCCCTATTGGAGCCCAAGGCTTTTTTAATGTAACTTTTACACTTTCAACTATTGGATAATTAATTAAAGTATATTCTGCTACTTTTTCAGCTGCAGTTTCAATTAAATCATAAGAAGTCTTTGTAAATTCTTTTTCTATTCCATGGCAAAGTTCACCATAGTGAACACTTTTAGTTAAATCTCCAGTTTTTCCTGCCTCTTCTAAACTTAAAGTTAATTCTAAATCTAAAATAAACTTTTGACCTAGATTTTTTTCCTCTTGAAACACTCCATGATTTGCAAATATTTCAACATTTTTTAAATATATTTTATCCATAAATCCCTCTATTTAGCTGACAATATTTTATCTGTCATAACTGCTGCTCTTTTATTTTCTAATACATCATGAACTCTTATAAATTCACAACCCTTCATTATTCCAATTACTGTTGTTGCAACTGTTCCTTCAACTCTTTTATATACTGGTAAATCTAATGCATTTCCTATCATTGATTTTCTTGATGTACCTAAAAGTATTGGAAGTTCTAATTTCTTTATAATATGAAGATTATTCATAACAATTAAATTTTCTTCATAAGTTTTAGCAAAACCTATACCTGGGTCTAATATAATATTTTCTCTCTTTACTCCAGCTTCCATTGCTATGTCTATACTTTCTATAAGGTCACTCATAACATCCTTCATTAAATTTTTATAAGGTATGTTTTCTCTATTATGCATTAATATACAAGGAACTTGATATTTTGCAGCAACTTTTGCCATATCTTTATCCTTTTTAAATCCCCATACATCATTAATTAAATCTGCACCAGCTTTTATTGCTTCTTCTGCTGTTTTTGCCTTATATGTATCTATAGATATTGGAATATCAAACTTTTCTTTTATTGCTTTTATTATTGGCACAACTCTCTTTATTTCTTCATCTGCTTCAACAACTTGGAAATTAGGTCTTGTAGATTCTCCACCTATATCAATTATGTCTGCACCATCTTTTATCATTTCTTCTACTCTTTTTATTGCTAATTCAAGTTCATTAAACTTTCCTCCATCTGAAAAAGAATCTGGAGTAACATTTAATATACCCATAATATAAGTTCTTTCACCTAAAACAAATTCCTTGTTACCAATTTTCATTTTTAATGCCCTCTTTCTTATTAAAATTTTATAGTGTAATTTTTTTTGTTTTCATCCCAATAACACTCTGCTTTTCCTTTGCAATTAAAACAATTTCTTGAAAGCTTGTCACTTGTATATATTAATTTTGAAAGTTCATCTTCTGAATCCTTTCTGTGATTTTTAATAGCCTTTAATATTTCCTTTTTTTCTTCTTCTGAAAAGTTTGTACTTTCTAATATTTCCTTTGAAAGAATCACACTTCCTTCATGATGAGGTGTTCCTTTTTCATATTCTAAAACTCTGCCAATATCATGAAGAAGAGCTATAGCATATATAACTTCTTTAGAATATTTCATATTATTTTCTAATACTTGTATGTAGGATATTCTTGCTACATCTAAAAAATGTTCTATTGTGTGTTTGCAAAAAATCCTTTCTTTTTCAAAGACTTCAATTTTTCTTATATATTCTAAGTATTTAGGATTACTTATAATAATATCTATATTATTCATCCTTAGCTATTAGCTCCTTCCTGTTTTTCTATTTCCATTTTATATGCTTCTTCAACACTTTGTATTATATCACTATTTTTATAATTTCTATCTTCAAATTTATTAACTTTCATTATTCCCATTAAACTATTTGTAAGAAATATTTCATCTGCATTTTTTATATCATCTAAAGTTAGTTCTGTTTCTATTACACTAAAGTTTTTTATTACCCACATTCTTATTATTCCATTTAGCAAGCCACAACTTGTCTTTGGAGTATAAATCTTATTATTTTTTACAATAAATATATTAGCACAACTTGTTTCTGCTACATATCCTTTTTCATTTAAAAATAAAACATCTTTAAAACCATCTTTATTAGCTTTATTTTTTTCAATTATATTTTCTATATAATTTGTTGATTTAACATAAGAAAGTAATGATGTACTATTTCTTATTACCTTTGATAGTTTTAAACTGCTTCCATTTATATAATCTTCTTTTTTATAAGGTATCTCCCTTTCTGTTATTATAATATTTTTAGGAGTTACTAAAACTTTTACTGCTTTGTTTTTTATAAAGTTAAGTGAAATATAATCTAAAAGCATTTCTTCTTCTAATTCTTCTAAACCAAGCTTTTCCATTCCACTTTTTAATCTTTCTATATGCTCTTTTAAAAATATTGGTTTTTCTAAAAAAAGTATTGTTTCAAAAACTCCTTTTCCAAAGAAAATCCCTTCATCTAAAATAGCCTCTCCTTGTTTATATATAATTCTTCTCATTTATAACACCCTCATTAATGCCTTTCCCTTATCTATTGTTTCAAACCACTCATCCTCTTCTTTAGAGTCATAAGTAATTCCCCCTCCTACCCCAAAATAGGCTTTATTATCTTTTTTAATTATTGTTCTTATAACTATGTTAAAATCACAGTTTCCCCTTAAATCAAAATAACCTATAGAGCCTGTATATAAATTTCTTCTTAATCCTTCAAGTTCTTCAATTATCTCCATAGCTCTTATTTTAGGAGCTCCTGTTATAGAACCTCCAGGGAAACATTCTCTTATACATTTTACAGCAGATACACCCTCTTCTAATTCTCCTTCTATAGTAGAAACAAGGTGAAACACTGTTGCATATTCTTCTATTTTAAAAAGTTCTGTAACCTTAACTGAGTTAGGCTTACATACCTTACTTAAATCATTTCTTTCTAAATCTACAATCATTAAAAGTTCTGATTTATCTTTTTCTGAGTTTTCAAGAGCTTTTCTATTTTCCATATCCTCTAATGGATTTTTTCCTCTTGGTCTTGTTCCTTTTATAGGTCTTGTATGTACCATTTTATCTTTTACATATAAAAACCTTTCTGGAGAGGAGCTTATAACTTGAAAATCATTAAAGTTCATATAGGCTGAAAAAGGTGCTTTATTTATGCTTCTAAGTTTTTCATAAATAGAAAAAGATTCTTCTTTATTATAGCACCATATTTGCCTTGTCATATTTGCTATATAAACATCACCATTTCTTATATATTCTTTAAGATTTAAAATTGCTTTTTCATAACTTTCCTTTTCAAAATTAGAAGTAAAATTATTACTACTTTCTGTTATATTTGGCTCTGAAATCTCTTTATAATTTTTTAATTTTTCTTCAATATCTTCTATTTCTTCTCCCATTCCTAAGGAAGATATATATGTTTTCTTATTTTGAATATCAAATATTATAAGATTATTATAAAAATTAAATATAGCATCTGGTATTTCTATTTCTTTTTTAGCTGTCTTTGGAAGAATTTCTAGTTTTCTTCCTATATCATAAGAAAAATACCCTATAGCACCTGATACAAATGGAATATCACTTTCATAATTAATCTTATACTTATTTATAAGATTATCTAAAGCTATAAAGGGATCTTTTTCTTCTATTGCCTTCCCATTTACATATGAAATATTATCTTTATATGTAAAATTTAAAAAGGGATTTAGTCCTATAAAAGAAAATTTTGATAAGTTTTTATCTTCCTTTGAACTATCTAAAAAAACAGTATTTTTTTCATCTTTAAATATTTTATACACATAAAATGGATTAAGATTGTTTTTTAATTCTTTTATTTTAAAGTTTATTTCTCTCAAAATTTTTACACTCCATAATAAAATTATTTAAAAGCTTATGGCCTTCTTCTGTAAGCTCTGCTTCTGGATGAAACTGAACTCCATATATAGGATAAAATTTATGTTCTATTCCCATTATTACTTTATCCTTTGTTTCTGCTGTTACTTCTATTTCTTCTGGTAAGTTTTCTCTATCTATAATAAGAGAATGGTATCTTGTAACCTTTAGAGGATTTTTTAAATTTTTAAATATTCCCTTATTATTATGATAAACTTCACTTACTTTGCCATGTACAGGATAATCTCCTTTTATTATTTTTCCTTTAAAAGAATATCCTATACATTGATGACCTAAACATATTCCAAGTATAGGTAACTTTCCTTTAAATTCATTTATTATATCTAGACATATTCCTGCCTTTGTAGGGTCTTTAGGTCCTGGAGATATTATTATTCCTTCAATATTTTTCTTCTTTATTTCTTCTATAGTTATCTTATCATTTCTATAAACTAATATTTCTTCATCTAATTCTTTAATATATCTTACTAGATTATAAACAAATGAATCATAATTATCTATCATTAATAACATAAATCTTTCTCCTTAAGTTTCTTTAAGCCTTTTTCTTTAATTTTTTTATAATTTACTATAAAATAAAAAACATAAATATTATTTTAAAACAAAATTATATATCATAAAAATAACAAATTAAATTATAACATATTTATATATTGAAAGGAGATACTATAATGACAAAAGTTGATTTACATACACATAGTACTTGCTCTGATGGTCTTCTTACTCCAGAAAAAGTGGTAGAAAGAGCTTATGAAAAGTCTGTAAAATACTTAGCTTTAACAGACCATGATACAGTTAAAGGACTAGATATTGCCAAAAAAAAGGCTAAGTCTTTAGGAATTAATTTTATTCCTGGAATTGAGCTTTCTACTAATTATAATGGAGAAAGTATTCATATTTTAGGTTTTTTTAAAGATGAAAGCTATAAAAATGAAGAATTTCTTAGTTTTCTTAAATCCCTTAAAGAAAAACGTGACTTAAGAGCTATAAAAATGATTGAAAAGCTTAAAGAAGAATTTAATATTATAATTGATAAGGACAGTGTTTTTAAAAAAGCAAAGGGAAATGTTATTGCAAGACCTCATATTGCCTATGAAATTATAGAAAGTGGATATAATTATACTAAAGATGAAATATTTAATAAGCTTATTGGGAAAAACTGTCCTGCATATGTTCCTACAACTAAAATTCCAACTGAAGAAGGAGTAAAACTTTTAAAAAAATATAATGCTTTAGTGTTTTTAGCTCATCCAATTTTAATAAAAAAATCTCCTCTTACAGATTTTTTATCCTTTAATTTTGATGGAATTGAAGGTGTTTATTTTCAAAATTCAAAGGAAGATGAAGAAAAATTTATTAAATTTGCTTTAGAAAATAACCTTCTTATAAGTGCAGGTTCTGACTGTCATGGAGACTTTAATGGAGATAGTAGACATGGAGATATTGGTTGCATGAGACTAAATGAAAAATATTTAAAAGCTTTTTGTAATAAATATTATTCTAATTTTTAGACCAAATTTAACTTTTTATAAAATAAAAAATAGTAGTTCTCTTATATATTATAGGTGTTTAATCCAAGAGAACTACTATTATATTATTTCGTATCACTTACTGCATTCATTCTAGATGTAATAGTATCAACAGCTGTTATATCAGACATTTTTGAATGTCTGTAGTTAACTGCTGCAGCTTCTATAATAACTGCTATATTTCTTCCTGGTCTTACGGGAAGGGTAAGCTTTTTAATTTTTACTCCTAATATTTCCATATACTCATCATCTATTCCTAATCTATCATAATCTGAATCATCTTTCCAGTGTTCAAAATGCATAGCTAAAGTTATTCTTTTTTTAGATTGAACAGAACTTAGACCATATAAAGCTGTTACATCTATTATTCCAATTCCTCTTACTTCAAGCATTCCAAAAGTAATTTCAGGTGAACGACCTAAAAGCTCTCCATCAACTTCTTTAATATCCACAGCATCATCTGTAACTAATCTGTGACCTCTTTTTATAAGCTCTAAGGCAACTTCACTTTTACCAATTCCACTTTCTCCTGTTATTAAAATACCTACACCATAAACATCCATTAAAACTCCATGAATTCTTGTTTCTGGTGCTAAATTATCAGCCATATACATTGTGTAATTTGTTACAAGCTTTGTTGTTGAAAGATTACTTCTTAAAACCCATATATTTTTATTTTTAGCTGCTTCTATAAGTTCTTTATGTGGTTCTAAATGTCTTGATATTACTATACAACTTAAATTTTCATAAGAAAAAAATTTTTTTAATCTTTTTTTTCTAACTTCTGCTTTCATGTCTTCTAAAAAGCTCCATTCAGCTTTTCCTATTACTTGAAGTCTTTCTGGTGTAAAATAATTATAAAAACCTGCAAGTTGAAGTCCTGGTCTGTTTACATCGTTTACTGTTATTAATTTATCTTCCTCCCCTTCAAGTAATACTTCTAAATCAAAATCTTCTATAAATTTTTTTATTGTTACTGATGCCACTTACTTTTTCCCCCTTTTTTCTTTGGTTCTATCCCCTCTAATTGTGCTTTAAAGTTACGTTTTACATTATCTAAATATCTTTTTCTACAAAGTGTTTGTAACTCTTTTTCTTCTGCTGTTAATCCCTCTTCTTGGCTTTTTTTGTAAAGGAAATTAATGTTTTCAATAACCTCTTCTATTTTCATTGAATCTATTTTTTCTTTTAAACTCATTTTAAAAATTCTCCTTAATTATTTCTACTTAGATTTATTTTACATATATTTTCTCATATTATCAATATTTCTTTCGACATTTTATAACTATATATATTATATACAATCTTAATATATTTAAGAAAAATCTATTAAATATATTAATTTCTTTTAAAATAAAAAATACCTCAATAAAAAATTGAGGTATTGAATGCTATTAGTTCCCAACATGCCGGTGCCTATACATCCAAACCTGCTACTCGCAGGTGGGTTAAGCTTCAGATTACTTCTGCCTTCTTCTAGTTACTAAAGCCCGACATCCATAACCATATTGCGAATCCCGTATATATAATGTAGGTTGAACATAATAAGCTTGTCGCACACATCAGGAATGTTTTCTATAAACATTATAACACATTATTTGAACAATGCAATATATTATTTTATTCCATATATTCCATTAATATGTCATCTATATCATCAATTTCTTCATTTGTTATTATTGCTACAAATTTCATATAGTCAGCTGCTTTTGCAGTGATTTCTAGTGCTTTATGAGCTGTTATAACTTCAAATTCTTCGCTTACTTCTTCCATTACTTCTTCTACATTATCCTTTGCTATATCACTTAAATAGCTTAAATACCAGTCAGTATACCATTCTGCACTTTCACTTTCTAAGTCACTCTCTTCATTTGCATAAGCTCTAGCTGCACTTAATTCTTCTTTATCAAAATCATAATAAAACTTAATTATAGAATAATTATCTTCAGATTTTATTTCTTCTATTTCTGATAATCCATTATCTTGTAAAAAATCTTCTATTTCTGATATTTCCATATGTAACACTTCCTAATAAATTAATTTTTTATATTCTTTTTTAACTGCAAGGAATTCCTTATCATCTTCTACTAAATTTAATTCTTCTTTTCCTTCTATATTATCAACTCTAAATATAAGTATATCTTCATTTTCATTACCTATTTGGGATAATAATAGATATTCTTTATCTTCTAAATATATTCTTGCTACTGCTTCAAAATCAACTTTATTACCATCTTCGTCTTTAAAAGACATAATTTGTCTTTCTTCCATTTTTTAATCATCTCCCTACCTGTTCTTATAATCATATAGTACATTATTTTATTAAAATTCACAATATTTTTATTATTATATTAGTTTAGTAATATTATCTTTTTTAATAATATATTCTAAATGAAGTGCTCTAGTTAAAGAAACATAAAGAAGTCTTTCATCTAATAAATTATTTTTATAATTTTTTTCACTTGGATTAAATATTATAGTAGCATCAAATTCTAATCCTTTAGTTAAATAGGATGGAATTATAACAAAGTTACTATCCATTGTTTTTTCTTTACCCTTTATTAAAGTAAATTTATTTATACTTTTTCTTTTTAAAACTTTAGATAAATTTAAAGCTTCATTTCCGTCTTTAGTTATTATAGCAATGCTATTTTTTTCTTTTTCTATTACTTCTTTAACTATTTCATCAATTTTTTTGCCAAAATCCTCTTCTGAAACAACATCTATTATCTTAGGTTTTTCACCATGCCTTAACACTGGAAGTGCATTTTTAAGTCCAAGATTTTGTGATTCTAATGCTTTTTTTGCAAATTCTATAATTTCCACAGTTGATCTATAGCTTTGAGTTAACTGAATGTAAGTAGCATCTCCATTAAACAAACCTTCAGTTATGTCTTCCCATTTTTCAATTCCTTTATAATAATAAATTCCTTGAGCTAAATCTCCAACTAATGTTAAAGAATTTCCCTTTGCTAATTTATTTACAACATATATTTGAAAAGGACTATAGTCTTGAACTTCATCTACTACAATATGTTGATACTTTTCTTTTTCTAAAACTCCTTCAAGAAGAATTTTTATATATGAAAGAGCTGCTAAATCATCTTCGTCTATTATATTTTCATTGTAGTTTTTATTATATTCTTCTTTCATAAAAGAATATAATTCCTTTGAAATTTTTCCATCTGTTGCTATATCAAATAATTCTTCATTATTAAAGAAATTATAATATATATCCTTTGAATCAATCTCTCTCCATCTTTTAAAATAATTATTAAATTCATTTTTAGAGTTCTTTTTTATATTATCCTTTATCTTATCTCTTTCATTATAAATTTCTATAAGCTTTTCTCTTCTTTCTTTAGAATCTTCTAAACTGTTTCTTATACTTTGAATTTTTCCTTCCCATTCTCTATCTACTTTTAGTATAAGTTGCTCTATTCTTTCTTTTAATTTTAAATTTAAATATCTTTTTATTTCATCTTTTCTTTTGTTAATAGGATAGTTTCTTAAATCCTTAGTATATAATCTTCCTATTTCCTTTCTATTAAATAGAATTTCATCACCAATTTTAATGTGCTTTATCTCTAATGCTTCCCCTTCTATTAAAGATATATACCTATCAAGAAATTTTCTAAATTCCATTGAGCCTCTAAGTTTTGAAGATTTTAATATTAAATTTACTTTATCTTTATTTTCTTCTTCCATTACAAATTTTAATTTTTCATCTTTATTATATATTTTACCCTTTAATTTAAATTGTTTAGAAACAAGCTTTTCAAAGGTACTTTGTTTAACTTCTCCTGCTCCAAGGTTTGGTAAAATTTCTGATATATAATCTAAAAATAGTGTGTTTGGAGCTAAAACTAAAATATCATTTCCTTTCATAGTATCTCTATATCTATATATTAAATATGCAAGTCTATGAAGTGCTATTGTAGTTTTCCCAGAACCTGCAGAACCTTGAACTATTATTGGAAGATTTTTGGGCCATCTTATTATATCATTTTGTTCTTTTTGAATTGTTGCAACAACTTCCTTAAGCTTTTTTCCTCTACTTTCCTCTAAGTTTATCTTTAAAAATTCATCAACAAGCTCCTTTCCCTCTTCTCCATTTATCATAAGCTCGTTTATTCCTTCATCAAAGATTTCTTTTATATCTCCATTTTTAAATAAAAACTTTCTCTTTAATGTAAGAACACCATTTATAACTCCTCCTGGTGCTTTATAGCTTGCTTCTCCCCCTGTTCCACTATAATAAAGGTCTGCAACTGGTGCTCTCCAATCAACAACAACCTCTTCTCCTTCTTTAGTATTAATTATTCCCTTTTTACCTATATAAATACTTTCATCAAGTCTTTTATGCTCTCTAAAATCAATTCTTCCAAAGTAAGGTTCTTCTAAAGCTTCCTTAAAGCTATTAATATCCTTTGCTAAAACATTATAAATTTTCTCTGTAGTTTCTTTTTCTTCACTATAACTTCCTTTAGCTTCTTTACTTAAAGTTCTTACTTTACTTTCTACATTATCAAGATTTTTTTGTTTTTCCTCTAATTCATCCTCTATAAGCTTTCTTTTAACTGAAAGAATTTCTTTTTCTTCTTGCATTTTATCTTTCATAAAACTACCTACCTTTAAAAAAATCACTTTTACCATTATAGCAAAAAATATAATCTTATTGAATATAGTTTAAAAAAAGTGAAAAAAATCTTAGGTTATTATTTTATTTAGCCATTTTTCTAAATCACTGCTTCATAAAATAATACGCCTAAGATTTTAAATATAACTTTATTATTTTTTAACTAAATACTTTTTTAGCTATTTCTGCAGATTCTTTTGCATCCTTTGCATAATAATCTGCACCTATCATATCTGCATATTCTGGTGTTAAAACAGCACCACCTACAAATACTTCTCCCTTATATCCATTTTCTTTTAATGCCTTTATTGTAGCTTCCATACTCTTTAATGTAGTTGTCATAAGAGCACTTAATCCAACAAGTCTTACATTATTTTTTTCTGTTTCTTCAACTACAGTTTCTATAGGAACATCTTTTCCTAAATCTATTACTTCATATCCATAGTTTTCTA
>ONGV01000061.1 GCA_900317445.1 uncultured Eubacteriales bacterium
TCAAACATTATTATTTCATCAGCATATTTTTTATCCCAAAGAATATCCCAACTAGTTACAGGCTCTTTAACAACTTCGGGATTATAAATAATTCCTATAGTTCCCCACATATAAGGAACAGAGTATTCATTATTAGGGTCATAATCTAAATTTTTAAACTTTTCATCAATATACTTGTAGTTAGGTATATTGTCAAAGTTAATTTTCTCTACCATATCTTCTTTAATCATTTTTTCAATCATATAATCAGAAGGAAAAACAAGGTCGTATTTATTACTTCCAGATTTTAATTTTGAATACATTGTTTCATTAGTATCATAAGTTGAATAATTTACAATATATCCTGTTTCTTTTTCAAATTTATCTATTAATTCTTCATCTATATAATCTCCACAGTTAAAAACAGTAACTGTTTTATTGCTTTCTTTAGATGAGCCACATCCTACCATAAGAGAAAGAGATAAAGTGCTTAATAGAATAGTTGAAATTATTTTTTTATGTCTTTTCATTATTCTTCACCTCTTGATAAACTTTTCCTATTTATAATTAGAAGTAAAATAAGAACAGTTAAAAACATTATTGTAGAAAGTGCATTAATTTCTGGTTTTATTCCTCTTCTTGCCATAGAGTAAATTTCTATAGATAAGTTTGTAACTCCAGGACCTGTTGTGAAGAATGAAATAGCAAAATCATCTATGGACATAGTAAATGCCATAAGAAGGCCAGAAAATATTCCAGGTGCAATTTGAGGTAATATTATCTTCCTTAAAGCATACAAAGGAGTAGCTCCAAGGTCTAATGCAGCCTCTGTAGTATTTGCAGGAAGTTGTCTTAACTTTGGAAGGACAGATAAAATTACATAAGGAATATTAAAAGTTATATGTGCTAAAAGCATTGTTAAAAATCCAAAATCTAATCCTACAAATAAAAATAAACACATTAAAGATATACCTGTTACTATATCTGGATTTAATATTGGAAGATAATTTACATTAAGAAGAATTTTCTTAAAGCTTCCTTTTTTCATATTGTAAATACCTATTGCAGTAATTGTACCTATAATCGTTGCAATTACAGAAGCTAAAACTGCAATTATAAGAGTATAATATAAAGCTTCCATTAAGCCTTCATTATGAAATAACTTTTCATACCATTTTAAAGTAAATCCATTCCAATGAGCCATAGACTTTGAATTATTAAATGAAAATATCATTAAAGTTATAATTGGAGTGTAAAGAAAAGCAAATATTATAATTAAGTAAAATCTTTGAATAAATTTTGAAATTTTATTTACCATAATCCAGTACCTCCTTCTTTTTCACCCTTATCAAATTTGTTCATTACTGCCATTGAAATTAAAATTACTATCATCATTATTATTGAAATTGCAGAACCAAAGTTCCAATCACCTATTGTTGTAAATTCCTGCTCAATAAGATTACCTAAAAGCATATACTTTCCACCACCAAGAAGGCTAGAAATTACAAAGGTTGATACAGCAGGCATAAATACCATTGTAATTCCTGACATTATTCCAGGTATACTTAAAGGTATAATAATTTTTTTAAATATTTGAGCTTTATTTGCTCCTAAATCTTCAGCTGCTTGTATTAAGCTCTCATCCATTTTAGATAAAACAGTATATATTGGAAGTACCATAAAAGGAAGAAAGTTATATACCATTCCAAGAAGTACAGTTCCATCATTATATAAAAGGGAAAGAGGACCAATACCAAAGTGTCCTAAAATATTATTTATAAAACCATTTTTACCTAGTATAGGAAGCCATGCATAAGTTCTAAGAAGAAAGTTCATCCACATAGGAACTATAAATAGCATTATTATAAGATTTCTCTTAGAAGGTGTCATTTTTGAAATAATATATGCAACTGGATATCCAACAATTAAACAAAGCAAAGTTGAAAAGAAAGCAAGCTTAATTGAACGGAAGAAAATTAGTCCATATTGTGACTTTAATAGTCTTATAAAATTTTCAAAAGAAAATCTATATCCATCTGCATCTGAAATTGTTAAACTGAAGAACAAAACTATAATTAGGGGAACAATTATAAATAATGCACTCCATACTACATAAGGGTAAGTAGCAAAGGAAAACTTTTTATTATTCATTTTTTTCACCTTTTTTCATAATATGAATATCATCTGGGAATATGTTTAAGCCAATTTCTTCCCCTTGCTTAACACACTTTATATTATGAACTAGCCATGTCATGTTATTAGATTCTACCACCATTTCATAATGAACACCCTTAAATATTATAGATTTAACAATTCCTCTAAGCATTCCTTCCTTAGGAGAAACAATTTTAATGTCTTCAGGCCTTATAACTACATCAACATTTTCATTAAGTTTAAAGCCTTTATCTAAACATTCAAATTCTTTATCACAAAAATTTACTAAATAATCCTTTAACATAACTCCATTAAGAATATTACTTTCTCCAATAAAATCAGCAACAAAAGCATTTGCAGGTTCATTATAAATATCTTCAGGAGTTCCTTTTTGTTGAATAATTCCCTTATTCATAACAACAATTGTATCAGACATAGTAAGAGCTTCTTCTTGGTCATGAGTTACAAATATAAAGGTTATTCCTAACTTTTTCTGAATCTTTTTTAGTTCTAATTGCATTTCTTTTCTAAGTTTTAAATCTAAGGCACCTAGTGGCTCATCAAGAAGTAAAACTTCAGGCTCATTTACTAAAGCTCTTGCAATGGCAACTCTTTGTTGTTGACCACCACTTAAAGAGTCAATACTTCTTTTTTCAAAACCAGATAAAGAAACCATACTTAAAATATCTTTAACCTTTTTATCTATTTCAGACTTAGGTAACTTTTTTATAACAAGTCCAAAAGCAATGTTATCATAAACATTCATATGAGGAAATAAAGCATATTTTTGAAAGACAGTATTTAGTTGTCTTTTAAAAGGAGGTAATGTAGAAATATCTTCATTTTTAAATAATACAGTTCCAGAATCTGCATTTTCAAACCCTGCAATTATTTTTAATGTAGTGGTTTTACCACAACCAGAAGGGCCTAAAAGTGTAACAAATTCATTTTTTTTAATTGATAAGGATAAATTGTTTAAAACAATATTATCATCATATTTTTTGTTTATATTTTTAAGTTCAATTATATTTTCTTTCAATTATAACACCTCTTTATTAAAATGATGGGGGAGTACTTATCCATATAACTTTTGCCTGAGATTTACCACAATTAGAAATATAATGATTCTCTCTAGGTTTATAATAAAAGCTTTCACCTTTTTTTACCTTATATTTTTTATCTCCAAGATGAAGATATATTGTTCCTGAAAGAACAAAGCCAAATTCTTCTCCTTCATGAGGTTCTTCTTCTATGTATCTACCATTTTCTTCTAAGGTAATCATTATAGGTTCCATTTCATTTTTTTGTGCATTAGGAACCAGCCATTTTAAATTATATTTTAATTCTTCATCTTCTTTTTCAAACATATCTTCTGAAGAAAAAGTAATGCGTTCAGCTTCATTATCATTAAAAAATTCTTTTAAATTTGTACCTAGAGTATCAAGAATATCTATTAGTGTTGCAATAGAGGGTGAGGTTAAGTCATTTTCTACTTGGGAAATAAAACCCTTAGAAAGTTCACATCTATTTGCAAGCTCTTCTTGAGTTAGTTGCTTCTCAATTCTAAGTCTTCTTATTTTTTCACCTATTTCCAAATGAAGGCACCTCCTTAAATAAATAACTATTACTAAACTTAAAGTTTAAAATTACTAAACAAAAATATTATATTTACTTCTTGAAAAAAAATCAATATATTTTTTTATGATTAGTGCAATATTTTAAAACCATTGATAATAATAAGGAAATGTGAGATATTATAAGTAAGAAAAAGGGAAAATAGGTGATTAACATGATAGATACAAAAGGTAGATATAGAAGAAATGGAAAAGATGTTTATATAAAGCAACCTGAATTTGAGGAATTGGAGTTTGTTTCTAAGCTTTGGGGCGATGAAGAAACAATGAAGGATATTGGGGGAACTTTTAATTTTACAAAGGAAAAATGGAGTAATTTTTATAAAAAAATGATTTATCCAACAGATGGGAAAAATTTCTATTGCCTTATATATAACTTAGAAGATGAGCCTGTTGGAGAGGTAAGTTTTCATGGATATGATTCAATTACTAAATTAGCAAGATTTAATGTTAAGATACTTAATAAATATAGAAATCATGGATATGGAGAAGAAGGGGTAAGGCTTTTATTAGAATATTATTTCTTTGAATTTGGTGGCGGAATAGTAATGGATAATGTTTCTAATCCTGTAGCTATCAGAATTTTAAATAAAATAGGATTTCAAATAGTTAGACAATTAAAAAATGAAACAACCATGAAACTTATTAGAGAAGATTTTATAAATAATAAAAAATATTCTAATAAAAAAATAGGAATACTTATGTATAATGGAATGAGGCTTTCAGATTTTTCATTATGTTATGATATTTTAGGAAAAGTTAATAGAATAAAAAAATCTAATATTTTTGACATATATGGAATTAACTATAATGATAAAGTTATTTGTGATGATAGAAAGATAAATATAATAAATTTAAATGAAGAAAAATCTAAAGAAGAACCAGATGTGTTAATAATTCCTGGAGGAAATCCTACTGTAAAAGAAAATATTAAAAACATATTAAATATAATTGGAAGATGTGATTATATATGTGTACAAGGAGAAGGTATTAAGTTTTTAATAGAAGGTAAATTAATTGATGGAATGTTTATCCCTAAAAATCAAATTGACATAGATGATAGAAAGTACATAAAAGAAAATATGCTTATTTCAGATAATTTTATAGATAATGGAAGAATTATGCTAGGGTCTAATGTTATGGGAGAAATAGAAATGATTTTAAGCCTTATAGATAAAATTGCAGGAAGAGAGCTTGCAGAAAATGTAAAAAATAATATTGGAATAAAATAAGAGGATACTTTAAAAAGTACTCCTCTTATTTTTTTGAAAATACATTGAGAATTATATTAACAATATCTTTTATTGTATTAATATTATCTTTAATATTCTCCTTTGCAATAAGTGCATCTGCTGTTGTATCAGTAACAGCTTCACTTACGTCTTTAAAGTTATCAGTAATGACTTTAACATTACTTATAGATGTATTTAAAGACTTAGAATTTTTTTCAAAAAAGTTATTTAAATTATCAATAAATGAAGATAATTTTTTTAAAACAGAGATTAAATATAAAATTGCTATAAAAATTAAAGCTCCTAATATAATCAGACATAAATCTGAAACTTTAATATACATTATTCTTCAGTTTCCTCAGAAGTTTCATCTAAAATAACTTCTTCATCTGATGAAATAACATCTTCAGAAATTTCTTCTATATCATCATTTTCTTCAACAACAGGGCTTGTACAACCTTTTTTTGAATTTAGATAATCCTTTATTTTTGAATGAGCTTCTGTTGATTTTTCTTTTAAAGTACTTTTAGCTGTAGAGACCTTTTCCTTAACTGTGTCATTAATATCTGAAGAAGTTCTTTTTATATTATCTCTTGTTTCTTTACCTGATTTAGGTGCAAGTAAAATTCCACTAACAGCTCCTGTAGCAATACCTATTGCAGCACCTATTGCAAGATTTTTAGCATTTTTTTTCTTTTGAGCTAATTTTTTTTCCTTCTTTTTTTGTTCTATTATTTTTGAAAGAATCATAAGTAATACCGTTACTGAAAACTTATAAAAATTTATAAAAATTATAAAATCTTATGTTTCATTCCTTTTTCAACGTATCTGCTTTTGTAATAAAGTTTTCTATTACTACTTGCAACGGTATGATACTCCAAAGGCGTAAATTCCCGACAAACGTATCGGTACATATTATAAGTATCTTGTATATGATTAGCTTATAATACCAGTAACATTCTCCTTTTTTAATTATTTACCGTTTTTGTGCTTGGTCTTCAATATTAATTAATATGGTGGCAGTTCCGTTTAAGTTGCAATAATACAAACAGACGACGTCTTATGAACTACTATTGAAGCACCGACCTCAAGAAATGAGGATTTTAGAATTATAAAAAACAACATATATTTACAGTTTTTTATAGGTTATTTTTAACAGTTATCACCCATCTCTTTTTTGTAAAAGTTCAGAATATTATGATGTTTTCTGTTATTATAACTCATATTATGAAAAAATACAAGTATATAAAAATAATAAGTTAAGAAAACCCTTTATTTAATAAGGTTTTTAAGATAAAATAAGTTTGAGATATAAGTATTTTTTTAGGAGGAAAAATATGAATAAAAAAAATAAAAGAATACTTTCATTTGTTTTTATAGTAATTCTTTTAGTAGTCATTAGTTTAGCCATTCATGTTATTTTTGGAAATGGCAAAAAAGAGATTAAGGTTGCTAAAAGTTTTAAAGAATTACTTTATTCTGAAGATATGATTGATGAGTATAAAAATGATACACTTTTATCTTATAAAAGTGTAAGTAAAATAGATGCTTCTAATTCAAAAAAGTATTTTACTGTAAGCACTAAATATTTTACTGTAGATGTGGATGATTCATATAATGTTATTGGATTTAATAATATGTTATATTCAAGTGGTAAAATGAAAATAGATAAGGAAGTAGCTAGAGAAATAGCAGAAAGATATTTAAAAAAACTTTATAATGGGGATTATGAATATGATTCTATACTAGATGATGAAATAGGGAATGTACCTTATTATACATTTATGTTTAAAAAGTGTGAAAAAGGCTATTCTTATTATGATAAAATGATAACTATTCAAATAAATAAATTTACTGGAAAACTTGATGGCTATGTTAATCTTAATTGTTATCTTAATACAAAGGACATAAATATATTAGTATCTGAAGAAGATGCAACTTCTAAGGCATTAAATGATTTTAATGAAATAAATAAAGATGGAAAAGTAATAGGAATATATAAAGTATGGGCAGAAAATGAAGATAGTAGCTTTATGGAGCTTTGTTATGTAATAACTTTAAAGGGTATAGATATAGATGAAAAAGAAATAAGATTAAAATATTTTATATCAACAGAAGATGGAAGAATTATAAGAAATGTACGTGATAATATTATATCAAAAAATTAAAGAGCCTAAAAAGGCTCTTTAATTTTTGTTTTTATCTTCACTTTTTTTATTAGCAGTAGATGTACTTGTGTTATTTGATTTTGTATATACATAAGAATAATCTTCAGTTAAAGGACTTGGATTTTCTTTTTTAACATAAATTTTATTTTTAGCTGAAACATGTTTTTCACAATATCCAGTAGGAATAGTATCTTTTGTAAAGTATTCTGTATAAACTCTATTTTTTCTTGAATCGGCTCTACATAAATCTGTTGCAAGCATTCCAGAATCTTTACAA
Source organism: uncultured Eubacteriales bacterium (assembly GCA_900317445.1). Classification (GTDB taxonomy): domain Bacteria; phylum Bacillota; class Clostridia; order Clostridiales; family Clostridiaceae; genus Clostridium. The sequence continues at coordinate 7,445 of ONGV01000061.1, forward strand.
ATGCTAGCTGTAACAAGAGTATTTGGTTTGTTAATATCTTTAATTTCTTTTCCTTCATGAGCTTTAGACATTATATTTCCCCATAAACTAGCTGCAACATTTGAATTTCCACCCATTTCTTTTGGAGTATCATAGCCAAGCCATACAGAAGCTGAAAGATAAGGTGTTACTCCTGAAAACCAGTAATCTGTATTTGAACTTGTTGTTCCTGTTTTACCTGCAACAGGCATATCTCCCCATTTTGCATTAGGACCTGTATATGAACAAGAGCCTTTTAATATATCATATATAATATAAGCTGTTTCTTTATTAAATATTTCTTTTGTTTTAGATGATTCAACTTCAAGTAAAGTATTACCATTAGAGTCAAGAACTTTAGAATATAATAAGGGTTCAGTATATATTCCACCATTACCAAAAACTCCAAAAGCAGATGATAGTATAAAGGTATTTCCACCATCTAAGTCATTAGGGTCATTGTTAAATTGCCCTAATGCAAGACATGAAATTGCACTAGAGGATTTTGAATTATATTTTAAACCAAATTTTTTTCCATAAAATAATCCTGTATTTATTCCAATTTTATCTTCTACAATTACAGCACCTACGTTTTTAGATTGAGTAAGAGATTCTCTTAAAGTAATATTTCCTGAATATTTTCCATTATCATTTTGAGGATTATATGGACCATCTTCAGTAGGATATTTAGAACCTATTGTATTAATTAAAGGAGAATCATCTATTGTAGAACCTGCTGTTAGAATTTTTTCATTTATAGCAGGACCATAAACAGTTAATGGTTTTGTGTTAGAACCTATTGGCTTTAATCCTGTAAAAGCTCTATTATTAGCATTAGCAGCATGTTCTCCACGTCCTCCTACCATTGCAAGAACTTTACCATTATGATAATCAACAATTGTAGCAGAGGCTTGGAATTTTGGAGTATTAGTTCCCTCCTCAAATTCTTCTGTCATACCTACATTTCCTGCATCAAATCCATCTAAAGCAGACTGAGTGTAATCTTGAAGCTCTTTATCCATATTTGTGTATATTTTAAGTCCTCCAGTTAAAAGAAGATTCATAGCTTCATCATCATCATAAGAGTACTTTTCCTTTAAAGCTTCTTTAACTTGCTTAAGGGCAGGATTTATATACCATTCATAATCAAGAACATAGCTATCTGTATTTCTTTCAAAAGTTAATTCACCATTATCTATGCTTGAAATGGCATTATTATATTCTTCTTCACTTATTTTACCAAGTTCCTTCATTTTTCCTAAAACAGTTTTAGTTCTATTTATATAAGGAGAAGGGTCTTGTATATTTTTTTCAATATAAGCTCCATAATAAGTTGGGGATTGAGTTACACCAGCAATATATGCACATTGGATAAGATTTAATTCTTTTGCTGGTTTATTGAAATAGTAATAAGCAGCGGCTTCAGCACCATAAGTTGTACCACCAAAGGGAATTGTATTTAGGTATTGGCATAGTATTTGATCTTTTGATAATTTTTTTTCAAGCTCTAGGGCTGTGTAAATTTCTTTTATTTTTCTTTCAATGGCTGAATCCTCATTTTGTAAAATTGTATTTTTTAGAAGTTGTTGAGTGATAGTAGACCCACCATGAAAACTAGTATCACCTTTTAAAATTTTTTTTACATCTGTTACAAAGGAACCAACAATTCTTCTTACATCTATACCATTATGTTCATAAAATCTTTGGTCTTCAATTGAAACAATAGCATCTTTTAAATATTGAGGCATTTCATCATAATTTATTACAGTACGTTGAATTTCAGAATTTAAACTATCCATAAGTTCTCCATTATTATCATAAAAAGATGATGCTTCACTTAGGCTTGTTATGCTATTTATATCTAAATTGGGAAGACTTTTAATGATTGCTACTACATAACCTGCAACCACAACAAAACATATTAAGAATGTGGTGAAAAATGTTATAAAAAATGCTTTAAAAATATCCTTAGCAGAATTTTTTTTTGCTTTAGATTCTTTATTATTTTTTTGATTTTTCGATTTATTTTTATTATTGGTTTCAGTCATAAATTCCTCCTAAGTTTTTCCTATAATATTATTCCTTATTATAGCATAATTATAATATGAGTAAATTAATAACTCAATATAAAGGTGAAGGATGAAATATTATAGAAAAAAGAAGTTGCCTTCCAAATTATTCATATTAATTATTGTTGCCATATTTATTATTTTTAATCTTGGAATTTATTTTTTTAATAAAATAGTTTTTCCTTCTGTATTAAAAATTTCTGAAACTATGATTAAATCTAAAACTATAGAAAAAATAAGTGAAACTAGCATAGAACTTTTTAATGATGAATTTAATTATGATGAAATGATAATTATAAATAGAGATAATGAAGGAAATATTAATCTTATACAAGCAAATACAGTAAAATTAAACTATTTAGCATCTAAACTTTCAGTAGAATGTAATAAAACTCTTCAATCTATGGGGGAGGTAGGAATGAAGGTACCTTTAGGGTGGATAAGTAAAAATAGTGCATTTTATAAATTAGGGCCAAAGATTAATGTAAAAATAGAACCTATAGGAAATATGAATGTAACTTATGAATCAAAATTTGAAAGTGCAGGAATAAATCAAACAAGACATACAATATATTTAAAAGTGGAATCAAAAATAAGAATAGCTGTACCATTTCAAAATAAAGAAATAAATGTTTTATGTGAAATACCAGTATCAGAAACAATTATAGTTGGCAAAATACCAAGTACAGCAATTGATTTTAGTAAATAGAAAAAGCTTTAGCAAGTATAACTAAGAAACTTGCTAAAGCTTTTTTTATTTTTCATCAAAGTTAAATACATAAGGTATGTTTCTACAATATCCACTATAGTCTAATCCAAAGCCTGCAACAAATACGTCTTCTACTTCAAAACAGCAGTAATCTGGCTTTAAGTCTACCTTTCTTCTAGAAGGTTTATCTAAAAGAACACAGGTCTTTACAGAATTAGCTCCAAGAGATTTTATATGTTCTATAATAAATTCCATTGTATATCCAGTATCAATAATATCATCAGTTATTAAAACATCATATCCAGTAATATCATCTGGAATATCATTTATTATTTTTACTTTTCCTGAACTTGTAGTTTCATTTCCATAACTTGAAGTTGTCATAAAACCTATTTTAGTTTTTGTGTTTATAGCACGAACAATATCTGCTGTAAATATAAAGCTTCCTCTTAATAAAGAAAGAACATAAAGATTTTTATCTTTATAATCATTAGTTATTACAGCACCTAATTCTTCAATTCTTTTAGCAATTTCTTCTTTTGAGAATAGTATGTTATGTTTTTCATTCATTATTATGTTGTCCTCCATAATTTAAAATAGTTGCTGTAATTTAATATAACTTAAAAGTCTTTTTCTTTCAACAAGAAATATTTACATTGGTTTACTTTACATATAATATGGTATAAAATGAATAGAAAGTTGGTAAGATAATGCTAAGAGGTGATTTTGTTGCTAAATGGAAATATTGATGGAGTAAAAAAAGTATTTTTAGAAGAATTAGAGAGCATATATAAAATTAAAGTTCCAAAAACAGAAATATGTTCTAGGGATATTATAGAAAAAATGAGTATGGTTTCATCTGCCATAGAAAGAGAAGTAAGTGTTGCAATAGATAGAAAGGGAAATGTTAAGTCTGTAGCAGTTGGTGATTCAACTTCAGTAGAACTTCCTTTATTAGATATAAGAGAAGGAAGACTTGCAGGAGTAAGAATTATTCATACTCATCCTAATGGTTTTTGTAATCTTTCTGCACTAGATTTATCAGCATTACTAAAATTAAAGCTTGATTGTATAGTTGCAGTAGGAGTTTATCAAGGAAAAATAATAGATTATTCTTTAGCTAATCTTGTAGTTAAAGATAATACATTATTATTTGAAGAAAAGAGTCATTTATCATTTGAAGAGCTATCTTCTGTAAATATTTTAGAAGAGGCAAGATATTTAGAAAATCTTATAAAGGATAATTATATAGAAGAGGATACAGAAGAAAAGGCTATTGTAGTAGGGTCAGATACAAGAGAAAGCCTTGAAGAGCTTAAAGAGCTTGCAAAGGCATGTAATATTCCAGTATTAGATAGTGTATATCAAGGAAGAAATAAAATTGATGTTGCTTTTTACATAGGAAGAGGAAAGGTTCTTGAAATAGCTTCTTTAAGACAAACAGAAAGGGCAAATTTAATAATATTTGATGATGAACTTTCAGGTTCTCAGGTTAGAAACTTAGAAAATGCTTTAGGAGCTAAGGTTATAGATAGAACAACTCTTATTTTAGAAATATTTGCAAGAAGAGCAAGAAGTAAAGAAGCAAAAATACAAGTAGAGCTTGCTCAACTTAAATATAGAAAGGGAAGATTACAAGGCTTAGGAACAGTTCTTTCAAGAACAGGTGGAGGAATTGGAACAAAGGGACCTGGAGAAAAGAAGCTTGAAACAGATAGAAGACATATAGAAGAAGCTATATATGATTTAAAAGATGAACTTAAAAAAATAAAAAAGACAAGAGAAGTTCAAAGAGAAAAAAGAAATAAAGAAAATATACCTAAAATATCTTTAGTAGGATATACAAACGCAGGAAAATCTACATTAAGAAATGCTTTATGTGAAGTTGCAGCTAGAAAAGAAAATAATCAAAAAGAAAATGTATTTGAAGCAGATATGCTTTTTGCTACTTTAGATACAACAACAAGAGCAATAACTTTAAAAAATAAGGGAATTGCAACTCTTACAGATACAGTAGGATTTGTAAGAAAGCTTCCTCATGACTTAGTTGAAGCCTTTAAGTCAACACTAGAAGAAGTTATATTTTCAGACCTTTTATGTCATGTTGTAGATGCTTCTTCAGAAGATGCTATAGAGCAAATTAGAGCAGTTGAAGGGGTATTAGAAGAACTTGGTGCAAAGGATAAAGATACTATTTTAGTATTAAATAAGGTAGATAAGGCAAGTAAAGAGCAACTAGAAAAAATAAAAGAAGAAGTGTCTTATGAAGATATAATAGAAATATCAGCTAAAGAAGGTTTAAACTTAGATAAGTTATTAGAGCTTATAGAAGAAAAACTTCCTTATAAATATAAGAAAGCAGAATATATAATTCCTTATGCAAAGGGTGATGTTGTTTCTTTTCTTCATAGAAATGGAAGAATATTAGAAGAAGAATATAAAGATGAGGGCACATACCTTATAGCAGAAGTTGATGAAAAAGTTTATAATAAAAGCAAAGAATATGTTATTAATATATTAAGTTAAAAAAGAGGTATTTCAAAATGGCTAAATCTGTCTTGGAATTACAAAATGCATTTCAATTAACATTAAAAAAATTAAAAGATAATAATAAGGTGCTTGCTATTTTTACTTATGGAAGTATTATTTCAGGAGATGTATGGAAGGAGTCTGACATAGATTTATTTGTAATATATGATGGAGAATTTAATAAGATAAGACAGATATATTCAAAGGTTTTAGATGTTCAAATAAATATAAGAGTATTATCTAAAGAGGAATTTTTAAAAGCCTGTGAAGGAGAAGAACAGGATGATTATATTAAAAATGTAATTATGATATCAAGACTTGCTTTTTCAAAGGATAAAGAAATAATAGAATTTTATAATAAGTTTAAATATAGTTTTAACAGTGATAAGGAAAGATATAATTTAATTTATCTTGGAAATTTTCTTAAAGATTTTAAAGTTTGCAAAAAATATTTAGAACTTGGAAGATTAAATACTTCTTATGAAGTATTAATAAGGGCTTTAGATAGCTTTTCAAAATTATTTTTAAACTTAAATGGATATTTAGTAACAAAGGATTCTTTAACAATGGCTACTAATTTAAATGATGAATTTTCTAAGGTGATTAATGAATTATTTTTAGGAAGCCTTAGTAAGGATTTAATAAAAAGGATTATTGATTATATAGATAATTATTTAAGTGAAAATATAAAAGAAGCTTCAAAGATGTTATTAAATTACTTAGAAGAAAAAGAAAAGTTTATAAGCTCTTATGAAATTATTGAAGAAAAGAAATTTCAAAAAATAAAGGTTGAAGTTATATTAAGAGAATTAACTAAAAGAGGTTTAGTAATAGAAGATAAAAGGTTACTTAAAGATTCTAATAATAATAACATATTAGAAGAGATAGTTTATGCTAAAAAACTTATTAAAAGAGGGATTTATGGATAATTTATATGATTTAGAATTTATTGAAGAAACACCAAAATATTTACAAATTTCTAATCACATAAAGAAATTAATAGAGCAAAAAAAAATTGGTGATGGAGAGAAACTTCCAACTATACGTAGTTATTCTGAAATTCTTTCAGTAAATAAAGATACAATTATTAATGCTTATAAAAAGCTTGTAAGTGATGGATTTGCTTATCAAAAAATGGGAAGTGGGACCTTTGCTAAAAGAAGAGAGGTAACTTTAAATTTTAAAAAGGAATATTCAAATACATTTAAGAAGTTAGCAAGAAAAACAAATAATAAAGATATTATTGATTTTGCAGGAGAAACTGCTGGAAATATGTTTTTCCCAATAGAAGAATTTAAACTAATGATAAATAAAGTTTTAGATAGAGATGGGGCAGAGGCTTTAACTGAACAAAATCCCTTTGGATATGAAAAACTAAGAAGTACAATAAATAAATGTTTTTGGGATGAATCTTTAGATGAAGAGGATATATTAATTGTTTCAGGAGCTCAACAGGGAATAGATATAGCTTCAAAATCTATATTAAATATTAATGATAATGTAATAGTAGAAAAGCCTACCTATGGAGGAGCTTTGTCTGTATTTAAATTTAGAAGAGCTAACATATTTGAAGTTGATATGGAATGTGATGGAATTAATATAGAAAGTTTTGAAAAAGTATTAAAGAAAAATAAAATAACTTGTTTTTATACAATGAGTTATTTCCAAAATCCAACAGGGGCAAGCTATAGCATTGAAAAAAAGAAAAAAATATTAGCCCTTGCAGAAAAATATGATTTTTACATAATTGAAGATGATTATCTTTCAGAACTTATATATGATGAAAGAGTGGATTATATTCCTTTTAAATGGCTCGATAAAAAAGATAGAGTTATTTATATAAAAAGTTTTTCAAAAGTATTTTTACCTGGTATAAGATTAGGCTATATGATAACACCTAAAAAATTAAATGAAAGTATGCTAAATTCAAAGTTTAATACAGATATTGCAACTTCAAGTTTAATGCAAAGAGCCCTTGAATTATACATTTCAGAAGGAGAATGGAGAGAAAATATTCAAAAGTTAAATAAAGAGTGCAAGGAAAGATATATTATTATGGAAAAGCTTATAGATGAGGAACTTGGTGATATGGTTTCTTATGACAAGCCTGGTGGAGGATTTACTTTTTATTTAAAGATAAAAAATAATAAAATAAATTCTAAAGAACTTTTCTTTAGGCTTAGAGAAAAGAATATATTTATAACACCAGGAGTTTTATTTTTTAGAAATATGAAAGATGGAAATAACACTTTTAGAATAGGATTTTATCAAGCTGATAAAGAAAAGATAAAAAAAGGATTAAGGGAGATAAGAAAGGAGTTTTTAGCATGCCATACATAACTATTAAAAATTTAGGGGAAGACTCTTTTGAGGAAAAAAAATCAGAATTTATTGGATATGCAAAAAGAGTAGAAAGTGAAGAAGAGGTAACTAACAGTTACAAATAAATTATAAAAAGTTATAAATTGATGTTGACTTTTATAATTTAGAAAATTGTTGACAGCCTCCCA
>ONGV01000318.1 GCA_900317445.1 uncultured Eubacteriales bacterium
AAAAAAATACATTTTGTTAAACAAAATGTATTTCTTATCTTTATTTAGCAAAATCAATTGCTCTTGTTTCTCTAATTACATTTATTTTTATTTGTCCTGGATACTCAAGTTGCTCTTCAACACTCTTAACTATGTTATGTGCTAATTCAACAGCTGCTGCATCATCGACACAATCTGGTTTAACCATAATTCTAATTTCTCTACCAGCTTGAATGGCATATGACTTTTCTACACCTTCATAGGAATTTGCAATATTCTCTAAATTTTCTAATCTCTTAATATAGGCTTCTAATGTTTCTCTTCTAGCTCCTGGTCTTGCTGCTGATATAGCATCTGCTGCTTGAACTAATACAGCTTCTAAAGATTCCATTTCAACATCACCATGATGGGCCGCTATTGCATTTATAACTACTGGAGATTCATGATATTTCTTTGCAAGATCTCCTCCAATTAAAGCATGTGGTCCTTCTTGCTCTTGATCTACAGCCTTTCCAATATCATGAAGCAACCCTGCTCTTTTGGCAAGTTGTACATCTAAGCCTAATTCAGAAGCCATTAAACCAGCTAAATATGAAACCTCTATGGAATGCTTTAACACATTCTGACCATAACTAGTTCTATATTTTAATCTTCCAAGTAATCTTATTATCTCTGGATGTAAGCCATGAACTCCAGTTTCAAGAGTTGCTTGCTCTCCTTCTTCTTTAATGTCATTTTCTACATCTCTTTGAGATCTCTCAACCATTTCTTCGATTCTAGCCGGATGTATTCTTCCATCCACTATTAACTTTTCAAGTGCCATTCTGGCAACTTCTCTCCTTATAGGATCAAAGCTTGATAAAATAACTGCTTCTGGAGTATCATCAATAATTAAATCTACTCCTGTTAAAGTTTCTAGGGTTCTAATGTTTCTTCCTTCTCGCCCTATGATTCTACCCTTCATTTCATCATTAGGTAAGGCAACTACCTGTACAGTAGTTTCTGATACATGATCAGCTGCGCATCTTTGAATAGCAGTGGTTATAATATTTCTTGCTTTCTTGTCTGCTTCTTCCTTTGCCCTTGTTTCAATGTCTTTAATCATTAAGGCCGCATCATGAGTTACTTCTTTTTTCACCTCATCTAAGAGGATTTTTTTAGCTTCTTCACTAGATAGACCAGAGATTCTTTCAAGTTCTTCTCTTCTTTTTTCATAAAGTTCTTGAACTTCAACTTCTCTAGCATCTATTTCAGCTACTCTTTCATTCATTGCATCTTCTTTTTTCTGTAGAGAATCCACTTTTTTATCAAGGGATTCCTCTCTTTGAATTAATCTTCTTTCAAGCCTTTGAACTTCGTTTCTTCTTTCACGATTTTCTTTTTCTGCATCTGTTCTTAATTTATGAACTTCTTCTTTTCCTTCTAAAATAGCTTCCTTTTTAGTGGCTTCAGCTTCCTTTTTAGCATTTTCTAAAACCTTTTTTGCCTCTTCTTCTAATGAATCTATTTTTTGTTTTGATGCTGCTTGAATTGATTTGTAAAATACCATTCCTAAAACTACTAATACTATAATATCTATTAATACAATTATTAACGTTTCCACATCAACACCTCCTATTTTATGTTTTGTTATTTATTATTTAAATAAGAAAGTGCTTCCTGCGTCATATTATTCCAACTGTTTAAGGAATATGATAAACCAGTATTTGTTATTATTTTATCTGAAAATTAAATTTATGTCAAGGTGACATAATCCTTCACTAAATTCTTTATTTTGATTTATATTAATGCATTTTAGCTATAATTCTTACAATTTAATAATTTTTTTAATAAAAAATTTATTTTATTTTTCTTATTTTTATTAATAATCATTTTCAAATTATAATAAAAATAGAAAGACTATCATAAAATAATAAAACAATATAATTAAAGCTTTATAAATTATATTATTTTATTAAATTTTTCTTTTTATGATAGTCTTAATTATTATTCTTCAGTATTTTCTTTTTCTTCTTTTTCTTCTTTAACTATTGGAGCAGTATTTAGTGGTAAGTTATGTTTTTCTCTTATTTTATTTTCTATTTCTAGTGCTATTTCTGGATTATCTCTTAAGTAAATTTTTGAATTTTCTCTTCCTTGACCAAGTCTTATATCACCATAAGAGAACCATGCTCCACTTTTTTGTACTATTCCTTCTTTTACTCCTACATCTACAATATTTCCTGTTCTTGATATTCCTTCATTATACATAATATCAAATTCAGCTTGCTTAAATGGAGGTGCAACCTTATTTTTCATAACCTTAACTCTTGTTCTGTTTCCTATTATAGCATCAGAAGATTTTATAGAATCTATTCTTCTAACATCTAATCTTACAGAAGCATAGAATTTTAAAGCTCTTCCTCCTGTTGTTGTTTCAGGATTTCCAAACATTATTCCAACTTTTTCTCTTAATTGGTTTATAAAAATAGCTACACAATTTGTTTTGTTTATTGTACCTGCTAATTTTCTTAAAGCTTGAGACATAAGTCTTGCTTGAAGACCTACATGACTATCTCCCATTTCACCTTCAATTTCAGCTCTTGGAACTAGTGCTGCTACAGAGTCTACTACAAGTACATCAATTGCTCCTGAACGAACTAAAGCTTCTGCTATTTCAAGACCTTGTTCTCCTGTATCTGGTTGAGATAATATTAAATTTTCAGTATCTACACCTATTTTTTTTGCATAGCTAGGATCTAGTGCATGTTCTGCATCTATAAAAGCTACTGCTCCTCCATTTTTTTGAGCTTCTGCTGCTATATGAAGAGCTACTGTTGTCTTACCTGAACTTTCAGGACCATATATTTCAACAATTCTTCCTCTTGGTACTCCACCAATACCTAATGCTATATCTAAATCTAAACAGCCAGTTGAAATTGAATCTATGCTTAATGCTGCATCTTCTCCAAGTTTCATTACAGCACCTTTACCAAATTGTTTTTCTATTTGACTCATAGCTGCCTCAATAGCTTTTAATTTATCTTGATTAATATTTGCCATTAAAAATTCCACCCCTTCTTGCGAACTAATGTTCTATATTCTAATTATAAGCTACCTTTTTATAATAGTCAATAAAAAAAATTTATAAGTCATATATAATTATTAACCATATTTATAAAAACTAAACCTTTTTAATAAATTTTTATATTAAAAAAACTGCTTAAAATAAATTTATCATTTTAAAGCAGTTTTAATTTTTACTTTTCTACTTTGTAGTTGATATAGATTCTTTATTTTTCACAAAATAATCTATTCCAGATATTATTGTTATTATAACAGCTATATAGAACATATAAATTGATAATGAATTAAATATCCAACCTAATGCCCCATTTCCAAAAACAAAATCACTTAAAGCACTATATTCTCCTATACTTATTTTTAACAATAAAAGAATTATTGCAATCATTTGTATTACTGTTTTTATTTTTCCCCACCAGCTTGCTGCTATAACTGTTCCTTCAGATGCAGCTATAGTTCTAAGACCTGAAACTGCAAATTCACGAGCTATTATTACAACTACTGCCCATGCAGAAATTAAGTTTAATTCAACTAAAGATACTAAAGCTGCTGTAACTAAAAGCTTATCTGCTAAAGGGTCCATAAATTTCCCAAAATTAGTTACTTGATTTCTACTTCTTGCAATATATCCATCTAACTTATCTGTTATAGATGCAATTATAAATAAAGCTGCTGCAATTGATTTTCCATAGGGAATACAATCAAAAACTAAAAACACTAAAAATATAGGTATAAGTATCATTCTCATTACTGTAAGCTTATTTGCTAGATTCATTATAAACAACTCCTACCAAATCATAATCTGTACAACTCTTAATTTGTACTCTAACAATTTCACCATTTTTTATTTTATTTTCACTTTTGAAAAATACTTTTCCATCTACTTCAGGTATCATTTCATAATTTCTACCAAAGTAATATTCTCCATTATATCCTTCAACTAGAATATCATAAATATTATTTATTTTCAATTGATTTATTTCCTTTGAAATACTTCTTTGAATCATCATAAGAGTTTTTTCTCTTTTTTCTTTTATATTTTCATCAATTTGATTTTCCATATTAGCTGCAGGTGTCCCCTCTTCTCTTGAATAAGTAAAGACTCCTACTTTATCTAACTTATATTCTTTAAGAAAATCCTTTAATTCTTCAAAATCTTCCTCTTCTTCTCCTGGAAAACCTACTATTAATGAAGTTCTAAGGGTTACACCTTTAATTTTACTTCTAATAAGGTCTATTTTTTCTATTATGTCTTCTTTATTAGTTTTTCTTCCCATACGTTTTAATATTTTACTGCTTATATGTTGTATTGGAAGGTCTAAATATTTTACCACTTTTTTATTTACTGCAATTTCATCTATTAGTTCTTCATAGATTTCCTCTGGATAACAATAAAGAACTCTTATCCATTCTATACCCTGAATTTCTGCTAGTTTTTTAAGAAGTATATGTAGCTTTTTCTCTCCATAAATATCACTTCCATATAAAGTTGTATCTTGGGCAACTAATATAATTTCCTTAACTCCTTTTTTACTTAAACTTTCAGCTTCTTTTAAAATATTTTCCATACTTCTACTTCTAAATTTTCCTCTTATTTTAGGAATTATGCAGTAGGTACAAAAATTATTGCACCCTTCTGCAATTCTTAAATAAGCTGTTTGTGAAGCTGTTGTAAGTATTCTTTCACCTTCATTAATATTACTATCTGAATAATTAACCTCTAATGAAGTTTTTTGTTCATATATAAATTCTCTAATTAATTTATGAAGCTTTTTATAATCATTAACTCCAAGCATTATATCTATTTCTGGCATAAGGTTTTTAAGTTCTTCTCCATACCTTTGAGTTAAACATCCTGTGGCTATAAGAAGCTTACATTTATAATTTGTTTTATATTGAGCCATTTCTAATATTGTATTAATAGACTCTTCTTTGGCTTTTTCAATAAATCCACATGTATTTACTATGATTATATCTGCTTCTTTTGGGTCATTTGTAATTTCATATTCATTACTTATAGTACCTAATAAAATTTCTGAATCAATCCTATTTTTATCACAGCCTAAACTAACCATTCCAACTTTAAATTTTTCCAAGTTAAAATCCTCCTACGTATATCCTAAAAAAGTTTTGTATTAATAATTTTATATCTATTTTATTTCTATTACAAGTAAAAATTATACTTCTTCATTAGCTACTAATTCTTCCTTTTTCATCAATACCTGTCTTGGTTTGCTTCCATCTCTAGGTGAAATTACTTCACGTTCTTCAAGTTGCTCCATTATTCTTGCAGCTCTATTAAATCCTATTCTAAGTCTTCTTT
>ONGV01000276.1 GCA_900317445.1 uncultured Eubacteriales bacterium
AAACTAAGGATAATTAATAGTTTAAAAAAAATATTTAAATTATTTTCTAAAAAGTCTTTCTTTTAATCACCACCTTTGATAAAATTTATATCAGAGTAAGCTTATTCTTGTACGCTTATTTATATGAGTAATATCTTCAGTTGTTAGTGTGTCTCTGCGAAAAGATTCTAACAATCTTGAAGATATCTCTTTTATACCCAAATTAAGCTCTTCTAAAGCTTTGCTACCGAATTCTAATAGTTGTCTTAATATATCTGCTATTTGTACTAGTAAATAATGATTTTTCATAGCATTATCATTTAGTGAACAAGCATGAGTAATATCAAATCTAATATTTTTCTGATTGTTAAAACCTTCATTTTCTATCTTCCATCTGCTTCTTCCAGCGTTTGAAATATCAGTTGCATTTTCATTTGTAATTTCTATATTGGTAACGAAAACAAAGTCTTTGTGTTTTTTAACTTTAATTTCTTCAGTTTCTATCAAATTTACAAATATATCATGATAATAAACTTCATTAACATATTCATGTATATCAGTTTTAGAAGAATCTTGTGTAATAATTTTAAAAGATTCTATATTTTTAAGTTCAACAAATTCATTCCATAGGATTTTTGCACGACCTTCCTTAAATCTAAAAATAAATTTCCAATTATATTCTTCGCAAATATCATAAAGTGATTTACATGCATAAAGACTATCACCTAAAATGCAAATAGGAAGATTTTTAAATTTATATTTTAATTTTTTAAGCAATCTTTTTGCAGCATTAATTTCACAATCCTGTTTTTCATATTCTTCATATTCATTTTCAATAAATTCTGTAGCAATGCTAAAAACCATCCCACCTACTATCAGTTTAGCTTCCAATACATTATGAAAATAATCTACTCTTTCTATTTCTTCTGTATCTTTATTCCTATAGGTCTTTTTTAAACAATGTTCACAATGTTTATGATCAAAACTTGCTATTTGTGTACCATCAATTGCAATGCACCAATATTTATTATCGAGACGCATTTTTTCAAGTGTCCTTTTTCTCAATAAGTTCCTTATCATATAATCTCTTATTTTTTCAAGTTCTTCAATTTCAAGTTTTTTTAGAAAATTATTGATGGTATCATAATGAGGAATTTCATCTAAATCTTTCATTTCTAATATATTTTTAATATTATTTATTGTTTCATCAGTATTAAAGTCCCTTGTCATTCTGTTCATACTAGATATTCCAGCTATATTTTTCATAATTACTGTAAACAGTAATATATCCGGTTCATATGTAATATAACTTGTATTTCTAACTTCTTTAACTTCTCTTAATTTTTTTGTAAAATCACTAAAAAAGTGTTTTTGAATTTTTATAAATTCTGCGAAAAAATTTATTTTAGATTCTTTTGTTCTTTTTTCTTTTCTTGTAACTCTTATCATAATAAAATCTCCATAAACATAGTTATAATGCTATTTTGCACAGATATGATTATATCATAATTAACTATATTTATGGATTTTATTTAATCGAAAATTATTTACTCTTTAATGCTGATATATCTTCACAAATAAAAACTATTTTTATTAAAATCAACTAGTCTATTCTATAACACTTGCAAATTCTTATATTATTCATTAATATAGACATAGGATTAAATGAATATCTTATAAGGAGGATTTTTATGAATACTAATGTAAAAATAAGCATTATTATTCCTGTATATAATGCAAACAAATATGTTGGGAAATGTATTGATAGCATACTAAACCAAACTTTCAAAGATTTTGAATTATTGCTTATTGACGATGGCTCAACTGATAACAGTTTAGAAATATGTAACAATTATAAAGAAAAAGATACTAGAATAAAGGTGTTTCACAAAGAAAATGGTGGACAAGGCTCAGCACGAAACTATGGCATAAAAAAAGCAGAAGGAGAATATGTAGCTTTTGTAGATAATGATGATACAATACATCCTCAAATGTATGAATTATTATATAATGCTGCACATGAAAATAATGCTGATATAGCTTATTGTAATTTTATTAATATATATAATAATAAATATCCTGAAATAAAATCCTACAATTATTCAAAAGTTAATGTTATAGAAAAAACAAAAGATGATATATTTAACGAATATTATGATAAGATGGATAAAACAGTAAAATTGGTGGTTCCATGGTCAAAACTTGTAAAAAAGGATTTATATAATGATATAGAATTTCCTCATTTAAAACTTGGAGAAGACTTTTTTGTAAGTAGTTGTCTTTATCTTAAATCAACTAAAACTGTATTTATTGATGAACCATTATACTATTTTAATTTTAATGTAAATTCAACAAGTAGACATTCTTTTGATGAAAGATATTTTGATGATATAAAAGCTTTAAATATGAATTATGAAACTTATATATCAAAAGGATATAAGAAATATGCAGATTTGTGTTCTCTAAAGGTATTTAAAAGATTACTCAACATAAACTATAGAATAAAAGAAGAAACTGCAAACCATGATGAATATATAAAATTTAAAAAACAATGTTCAGAAATTTATAAAGAAAGTAAAAAGAAATTTTTTAAAAATATAAGTTTAATAAATAAATTAGGAATAAGTATTTTATATCATCTACCTTCTTTATATAAATTAATAACTCATAATGAATAATTATTTTGATATAAGATGAGGAGATATAAAAATGGATAATATATGCTTTTTAATACTTCATTATAATTCTATTGAAGAAACAATAAATTGTGTTTCATCAATAAAAAAACTTAACTCCCAAAATTATAAAATTAATATAGTTATAGTTGACAATGGTTCTTCAAATAATACCGGAATTCAACTTAAAGAGAAATATAAAAATGATGAAAATATTATTATAATTATAAATGAAAATAATTATGGTTTTTCTAGAGGCAATAATATAGGATTTAAATATTGCAAGAAAAAATTTAATCCTAAATACATAATAGTTACAAATAACGATGTTATTTTCAACCAAAAAGATACAATAATAACCTTAGATAAATTAAATGATAAATATAAATTTGATGTTTACGGACCTGATATATTCTCTTCTAGAAAGTTTTGGCATCAAAGTCCACAAAAACTAAATTATCTTGATTCAAAAATGACAAAAGACGAATTAAGTAGATTAGAAAATGATTTATCTTGTTATGAAAATAATATTCTTGCAAAGAGTGAAAAAAAGAAACTAAGTAATTTAATAAAAAATGATTCTTTTATTTATATTTTTATAAAAAAATTATCATTATTATTAAATATAAATAACACAAATAATTACAAAGTTCCTCAAAGTAATGTAGTTATACATGGTGCATGTATAATATTTTCAAATTCTTATATTTCTAAATTTGATAATTGCTTTGAACCTGAAACATTTTTATATTGGGAAGAAGATTTACTTTTACTTAAATGCTTAAAACATAACTTAAAAATTATTTATGATCCTAAAATTCAAGTACTTCATTTAGAAGAAGGCTCTACTAAAACCCAAGAAAGTAGTTTAGAAAAAATGAAATTTAAAACTAAAGAAATGATAACATCAGGCAAAATATATCTAAATGAAGTATTAAAATTTGAAAAAGAAAATTTAAATACTTAAAATAAAAATCCTAAAAGTTAAATAATCATACTTATTTAAATATTTTGAAAAAATTTCTACTATCATAATTTTATACAAAGGAGTGATTTGTTATTAATGTTTTAAACACAGAAATATCAAATAATCAATTAAATAATATTTATAACATAGGGATATTTTGTATTTTAATAAAGTCATTATTTTTATTTTCCGATATAATACCTATGCCTACTTTGCTAAATAATATTCTCACTTTAATTTTTATTATTTTAATGTTATATATAATATTGAATAATAGTTATACTCCAGTAACATTAATTAGTTTAATTTTATTAGGAGTAATAATTAGTTACACTTATTTAAAAACAAATAATTATTATATTATTTCTAGTTTTTTATTAATTTTTGCTATGAAAAATATTGATTTAAATAGAACTTTAAAGTTAATGTACACTACTAAGTTTATTTTCTTAGCAGTTCATATCATTGCATATTTTATATCATTAGTATATTTTCCTGATTCTATATCTTATGTCTATAGAGATGGAATTAAAAGGCAAAATTTTTTCATTGGACATCCTAATACCTTTGCTATGATTGCTTATTGGTGTATGTTTGAATTTATTTATGTTAAATATAAAAAACTAAAAGATTTTCATTTTATTTTATTTATAATCTTATCTTATTTAATTAATTGTTATACAGATTCAAATACTGGATTTCTTATTTTTATTTTTGTAATTATTGCAGTTTTTTTAGATAAAAAGAATGTACATATAGAAAAAGTAATAATAAGATTTTTAGCAAAATATGGCTTTGCTTTTTTTAGTATTTTCTTTTCTTTAATTACTATTTTTTATTCAAATCTTAGTGGAATAGCTTTAGAATTATATAATAAATTAGATAAATATTTAACAAATAGATTAATATATGGTGCCTTTGCTTATGATAAATACGGTCTAACATTTTTTGGGAAAAGCTTATATTTTGATGACAAAGTTCAATGGCATACTTACTGGTTTGATGGAATGACTTTTGACAACACTTTTTTATGGATATTAGTTGCATTTGGAGTTTTTTATTTAATTATTCTTTCTATAGGCTTTTATTTATTTTCTAAAAATGCCTCTAATATTCAATGTATTTTTGTTGTTGCTTATACTCTTTATGCAATTATGGAATCATATGTCTTAAATGCAGTGCTTTGTTTTCCATTACTTTTCTTAGGTTTATTTGTTTTTAATGATAAAAAATCAAGTCCTATAAAATGTAAATCTCCCCAAAATTACAATTCATTGAAATATTGATAAATAAAGAAATCAACCCATTAAGACATATTGTCTTAATGGGTTAAAGTTATTTATTATATGAAAATTTAATAGTACTCATAAAATTTAGCTTTTGTAGCTACATCATTTAAAATTCCACCAATTATATTCCCATTAACATTTGTTATTAATTTTCTACAAAGATTAAGTTTATCTTTTTTAGTTTGTTCAGCTTTAACAACAACTATAATTCCATCAACTTTAGATGCAAGAATTTGAGCATCTGATACAACAGTTATTGGTGGTGAATCAATAATTACATAATCAAATTTATTTTTTAATTCTTTTATTAAATTATCCATTTCTTCAGTATCCAACAATTCCATAGGATTAAGTGATTTATAACCTGCTGTAATTATTGAAAAATTATCATTAACTTTTCTTATACATGATAACAAACTTTTTTTACCAACTAAAATATCAGATACCCCTGAGCTATTAGAAATTTTTAAATATTTATGTAGTGAAGGTCTTCTTAAATCACAATCCACTAAAACTACTTTTTTATTATCTTCTGCAAGGCTTGAGGTCAAATTAATGGCTATTGTACTTTTACCTTCTCCTGCTTCTGATGAAGTAATTAAAATTGTTCTGTTACTTTTAGTAGAAGTATACTTTAAATTTGTTCTTATTTTCTTAAATTCTTCAGAATAAAGAGTATTTTTTATATTTAAAATATTATTTTTAATCATTTATAATACCATCCTTATTTATTATTTTTAATCATTTTTTCCATCAAATCTATGAACTATTCCTAAAGATGGTGCATTTAATATTTCTTCCATATCCTCATCATTTTTAACAGAATTATCTAGCAAATATATTATTATGCATATTATTATCGCTAAAACAAAACCTAAAAAAATGCCCAAAATTGCACTATTAATTTTATTTGGATAAAAAGGGGCTAAAGGTTGTTTAGGATAGCTTAAAATTGAAACACTACCATTAGAATTTAATGATGAATAATCTTCAATAAAATTAGCTATAAGCTTGTCAATAAATTTAATTCCATTTTTAGAATTATTCGTAACAAAATATAATTCTAAGACTTGACTTTCTGCATCGCCAGTTATTGTTAAATTGTTTTTTACTTCTTCTAATGTCATATTTACCTTTGAATCTTCTATTGACTTATTTATCAAATCATCTGATTTTATTAATTCAGCATAAGTTTTTATTAACTTTCCTGATAAATTGTACTGCTCTATATCATCTGTAGCTGAACCTACAAGAAGCTTAGCACTTGTACCATACTTAGGTTTAATTAAAAATGTTGAAATCGATAATGATATTATACAAAATAGTAAACAGAAAGAAACAATTAAAGTAAATCTTTTTTTTAAGATAATTAAAATATCCTTAAAGGTAATTAATTTTTCGTCCAAAATGACCCTCTCCTTTTTAATAAGTATTCTTAAATTATTTATATTATAAATAACATTAAGTAATTTTCTTATTTTTTTATTTTCTTTATTAAAAAATTTAATATACTTGTAAGCATTTTTTTATTTATTACAATGCATATAATAAAGTCTATTACTAAAATTATAAATTGTAGAGTTATATTTCTAGAATAATACAAGTATGTTGTTAATCCTAATAAAATAGTAATTAAAATAACATTTTTTGTTTCTAAAGGTATATTTATTATTTTTTTTACATCATAATATCTATATATCATCATCACCAAAAATGCGATTGCTGTAGATAAACTCGCAGCATACAATCCAATAAACTTAATTAATATTAAGTTTGTTATAATATTAATTACTGCACAAATCATTGATGTCCTTGCAACAACATTTGTCATTTTTTTTGCTATATAAAATGTACTATATAAACCAATAACTACATTAAACAAAGTTGCTATTGTTAAAATAGGTATTTGATTATATGCTTCTTTATATTGTTCATTTATCATTATATGAAATAAAAAAGGCATAACAGCAATAATACCTATACATACTGATGAAAATAGCTTAAACATAGAATTTAATGTATTTTTAAAGAAAGTAAAATTATCTTTTTCATTTATGTTAATAGCTACAGATTCCATCCATGTTAAATTAAAAATATTATATATCTGAATAAATATATTTGGGAACTTATTAGCTACTGCATATAATCCATTAACACCAGCTCCTAAAACTACAGTTATTATAGTTCTATCAGACATATTCATTATCCACCAAGAAACACTATTTGGAATTAATGGTAAGGAATATTTAATCATTTGTTTTAATAATTCTTTATCTATAAATCTTATAGATACATAAGAATATATTTTTATAACAAAAAACAAATAAACTGCTGACATTAAATTTGAAAAAAACATTGCAAGAAGAAGTCCAATAGCTCCCATATTAAAAAATACTACAAATAATATATTAAGTAATATTGCTAATACAGATGATATGAAACTAGCTATTGTATATTGTATATTGTTACCAACGCCTCTTGTAAGTTGCAAAAACATTCCTGAAACCATACATACTAATACATTCATAAAAAAATAATTTTTATATATACTTCTTATAAATGGTTGACTGCACAAATAAATTAAAGTTATTAGTATACATTGTCCTATTAAAAAAAAGATAACTGTTGACATCAATTTTTTTTTCTCATATTCTTTTTTTCTATAATCTACAAGAAATCTAAAAGCTGCTTGTTCCATCTGTAAAGTTAAAATAGGTACTACTAAAACTATAACTGTACTTAAAAAGTCCGAAACCCCATAATCAGCTGTTGTTAAATATTTAGTATAAATAGGAAGTAATATAAAAGATATAAATTGTGTTGATAATTTTCCTATTGTTATTATAGCAGTATTAATTGCTAAATCTTTTGACTTGCTCAACTTTTAACTATCTCCTTTTTTTTGATTTTATCTATTTTATGATTAATTCCAAATTTACACAAATATTGTCCTATTACTTTTTTAATATTACTTCTATCGGAATATTTTATATCAAGATAGTCTAAGTCATATTTATTAACATCATTCCAAAAATCATAATAGTATTTATTTTTTGAAGTTGGTTTTTCTAAGGATGGTTGTTTTGAATTTTCACTATTACTTTCTATTATATTAAAATTATTTTTTATTGAATCAAATATCATTTTTCCCTTATTTGAATTTACAATAACTAATGAAACACCCTTATTATCATTAAAACCTTTATTAAATTTCTCTATCCCCCAAAAATCTCCTATTGAAATATCACCAGTTCTATTTAAATTTGCAAATTTACAATTACTACAACATTCTCTTGCTATAAGTTCTCTTTCAAATAGATGATAAAAATTATCATAATAAGATGGAATGAATACTTCTTTTCCACTTTCAAATATTATAAACATATTTTTTATTCCAAAATTTTTATCTTTTTTTCTAAAATCTATTTTAACAATCTTAGATTTATATCTTTTTTCAAGTTCTTTTATATATTTTTTTAATATATATGGACTTGGGACGCCGTGACAAATTATGTCACATAAAATTAAGTTAGCCATATCTATATTTCCAATAAAATTTTTTAATCCTTGTATTTGACATGGAGTTCCTGAAAATAATACTAGTTTTCCTTTTATAATATCTTCTTTTACTTTTTTAAATGTTGTTCCTATTTCACTTTGAACATATTTTGAACCAAGTTGTTTTTTGCATTCTTCTTCATCATTAGCTCTACAATGTTTTACTTCAAAGTCTTTATTATAAACTGCCCCATAACAAATCCCATCTCTTTGCAAAACATACTTTATTAATTCATTATATACTCCTCCAGAAGAGCTTTTTTCTCTTATCTCATTATTTTTATTTTTAACTCCATAAAACTCCTGGTTAAATTCATTAACATTTATTTCATTTTCTATTGGGCAAACTTTTTTGCATAAACCACAATTTATACATATATCATTATTTATATCAGGAAACAAAAAACCTTTTTCATCTTCCTTCATTATAATTGCATTTTTAGGACATATATTGAAACATGCACTACATCCACAACAATTTTCTTTTTGAGTTATGTTATTCATATTATTCTTCTATTGCATTTTTTAAAAAATCAATAGATTTTCTCCTTTCATCATTTAATATATCATTTACTTCTTTATAATTATCTTCTTTATCTATATCAAATTTATTAAACTCTTCAAGTGTCCTAAAAATTCTATAATCAATTTTTAATAAACTCAATAAGTTTGTAACTCTACTTCCTGTTAATTCATGAGGAACAACAAAGAATTTCTTATTAAATAATATCGAAAAAACTGTTGCATGGAATGAAGTTGTAACAACATATTCAGCATATTTTATTAAGTTTAAAAATTCAAAAGGGTCTCTACAATATTCATTAGATAAAACTTTTGAATCATTTATATTTTTAACTTTTTCAAATATAATTATCTTTAAATTTGTTTTTTTAGAAAGCTCTTCTATTATTTTTCTATATTCTTTATTTTCTTCAACTACATATGTAAATATATATTTTTCTTTAATTATTCTTTCTTCTTTAGCTAATACATCCCACTTTTCTTTTTCTATTAATAATGTTGGATCTAAAACAACTGATATATCTTTATTTAATATAGGTTGTAAAATTTCTTTTGCTTTTTTCTCTCTAACAGAAATAAAATCCAAATTTTTTAATTTTCTTTTATATTCTTCTTCTTCCTCTTTAGAAATAGTTGAATTTCCTATACTTGCAGCATAAGATATTCTTTTAATTCTATCGCTTCCAAAATTAAGAGCATATACATCATTAAGTTCTTTTACTAAAGCTATATTCCATACCTGATCACTACCTGTAATATATGCAT
Source organism: uncultured Eubacteriales bacterium (assembly GCA_900317445.1). GTDB lineage: Bacteria > Bacillota > Clostridia > Clostridiales > Clostridiaceae > Clostridium. Next base: position 9,756 of record ONGV01000276.1, read on the forward strand.
AATATTCTGGTGCATTTTTCTTTAATTCCTCTAATGTATATTCTTTAGTTTGTTTTAAATTTGTTTTTATAAAGTTTTTAAATATTTTATACCTTTTTCTATTTATTTTGAAATACTTTAAATCCTCCTTTATACATCCTCTATTTAACCTTATGAGCTTATATTGTCTGTCAATAGCTTCATTTACATAATTTATTATTTTCACATCATAGTTTAATTCTTGCAATTTAGTTTGCAATGCAAAAACTTGCAATATTGCTCCATAATTATGAGCTCTATGAAAGGTAACTATCCCTACTTTTTTCAACTTAAAGTCCTCCTAAGTTTTAGCGTTTAAGTAATTTATATAAATATCTATATAAATTCTTATTTATTTTTATTAAAAAAATAGATATCTTATCATTATAACTTGTGTTTTTATCAAGATAAATAGAATATTTTTTTATTTCATCTGCTATTTCGTTATAATACACACTATTTTGTTCATTATAATCTAAAGCTATTTTTCTTATTATAGATAAATCCCCTTCTATTATTCTATTATATAATATATTTTTTTCTTCTTTGTAATTATCTGAAAGTTTCTTTTCTATTATTTTTTTAGCTTCTCTCTCACTTAATAAATTAATATTAAATGCTTTATTATGGACTGCTGAATCTTCTCTATTTAAATATATATATAAATTAGATGGATCATAAACTATTTTTTCACAATGCATCATATAATTAAATACAAATAATACATCTTCCCATACATCTATTTTTTTATCAAATGAAATATTATTTTTCTTTATTTTTTCTTTTATAAAAAGCTTATTCCATAAATACCCTTGAAATCCACTTTTCATCAATAGTCTTTTTATGGCATTTCTTTTATCTAATATCTCTATTTCTCCTTCAGTTCTAGGAATAAGTTTATCATTAATATTCTCATAAAATCCACATATTGATAATTCCGCTTTAGAAGAAACCATATTATTATATAATTTTTCTATTGTATTTTCTTTTATATAATCATCACTATCTACAAAAAATATATATTTTCCTGTTGCAATATCAAGTCCTAAATTTCTAGCACTTGATACTCCTTCATTTTCCTTATTTATAAAAATGATTCTAGAATCTTTTTTTTCATAAAGTTTACATATTTTTTCAGAATTATCCTTAGAACCATCATTAATTAATATGATTTCAATATTATTGTATGTTTGATTTAATATTGAATCTAAACATTTATTTAAATATTTTTCCATATTGTAAACAGGTATGATAATTGAGATTAAATCTTCTCCCATAAAACTCCTCCATAAATTCAATTACCATATTTAAAATATAGTTTATTAATTGTTAGAATTAACTATACTAGTCATTTTATCTATCAACTCTGGGAAATATTCCTCATATGTTTTTCTATTAAATAAAGCTAGATTAGTCACATTATTTTTATTATTTTCAACATTTCCATCATCCCACCAGTAACATGCTATGTTTAATTTATAAGCTTCTGTTAAAAGCTTAGTGACATATTCTATTCTTTCTTCCTCATTAGCACAATTTTTTTCATTAGCCATAGCAAATTCAGCTATTATTACAGGTATATTTTTATCTATAAAATATTTTTTCACTCTCTTTATATAAGAATCAATATACTCCTTAGTTGTATATAAATGCATTCCTACTATAAGCTTATTTTTAACACTATCATTTGGAAGTTTAAAATTACTTATCACATCTTCTTCTAATTTAGCTCCATATGTGTTTACAATTAATACTCTTGATGCATTTTTTCCTCCTGTATTTCTTACTGTATCTACAAAAACCTGATTTAATTTATTAACTGTTTCATAAGCTTCTACTCCTGCATTTTCCCATTTATTTTCACTTAAGATTTCATTAAATCCTTCAAAGATTAATTTTTTTTCATCATAGTTTTTAAATTTTTTTGAAATTTGTTCCCAAAGATTTCTCAATCTTTCACTCATTTCATCAAATTTATCTGGGTCAGCATTTATCCATCTATTTTCTCCTGTATCATGATGAATATTTATAATACAATACATATCATTATCTATTACAAAATCAACCACTTCTTGTACTCTATCAAGCCATTTTTCATCTATTTTTCCGTTTTTATCTACATGATTATAGTATGTAACAGGAATTCTTATTGATTTAAATCCTGCTTTTTTAACACTATTTATTAATTCTTTTGTTACAACAGGATTTCCCCAACTAGTTTCATAATATTTATCATTTGTAAAACCATCTTTAGCATTTATACATAATAGAGAACTTCCAAGATTCCATCCTAATCCCATATCACTTATAAGATTATTTATTTCTTTTGAAGTGAAATTATTTCTATTAAAAATTGTAACTTTAGCAAAAACTCCTCCAATAACAATTAGTAATAATATAAATAAGCATATCAATTTTTTCTTTTTTAGCATATTGCATTTTCCTCCTTAATTATAAAAAGATTTTATTAATTAATTTTTTTATTTATCATATCAATAAGCTTATCAGATACACCACTCTTAACTTTTCTTATAAAAAGTTCTTCTTTATTTATAAGTTTTTCATAATCATTTTCATTAAAAACTGTTATCTCTCTAGGATACTCATAATAATGTAAATTTCTCCAATTTACTAGCCATCTTTTCTCAGGTTCGTTAGCCTTACTACATTTAAAATTAGAATTATGAACTATTGTTTGAAAATACTCTTCATCAGGGAATTTTATATTTTTCATTTTCTCATTAAATTTTTTATGAGTATTATAAAAGTTAACTATATATTCTGCACATTCTCTAGTTATAGCCCACTGAGCAGAGCCATAATAAAGATAATAATTTTTATCATCTTTTATAACCCCATTAAATGAGAGATTAGGAATGCTTATTATCACCTTTTTTATGTCATGTAATAGCTTAGCTATTTTTCCATTATTCTTTAAATAAAATTCATCATCAAAATTATGCTTTAGCTTATATTTTTCTTTAAAATGCCAATCCTTTGAATTAGATATTTTACATGCTCTTATAAATTCAACATCTTTATTTTCTTCGAAAAATTTTTCTATATAAGAATTTGATTTTATTGGATAATCAAGATTTTGAAGTAACATAAATCTATCATATTTTTCCTTAGAATTTAATGCTTCTTTAAGCAATTCTATAGTTGCCATTATTGCATTAAATCCTCCCCAATAAACTTCTTTTCTATTTTCTACAAAAAATACATTTTCAACATTTTTTAATCTTTTCTTAAATTCTATATCATCCTTTTTTTTGTCCACATGAATATACATATAAAAATTTTTATTTTGAGTAAGTTGCTTTGCTGATTTTTCAACAATTTCTGGATCACAATGACATAAATTTAAAAATGCTACTTTCATAATTCCTCCTAAATTTTATCTTTCAAATTTATAATCAAAAATATTTAACAAATAAGTACATAAAAAAAGTACAAAATATAAATTAAATTTTAATAAAATAAATGGAATTATTTTTATTCCTCCTTTTAATTTTATTTTAAAATTTTTTATTGCATTTTTACTTTCATCCTCTTTAACATATCTTTTAAAACAATTATATCTATAAAAAAAAGATTTCTTAGCATATTTTCCTGATAGTTCAAAAGCAAGTTGTATACTTGACATTACAACTGTTCCATACCATAAATTCTGAATATCTACATTCAATCTACTTTTTATTCTTTCTGTTAAGCTTCTTCTAGATTTTAATAATGCTGTTTTTCCTTCTAATTTAGATAAAGGATTTTTTTCATAAACAAAAATAGTAGATGTACTACGAACAACTAAATAATAATAACATTTTTTTATTATATAACAATTTTTAGCATAACTTAAATATTCGGTTGTAAAACATGTATCTTCTCCAACTTTAAGATTTTTATCAAATCTTAAATTATTATTTCTTATTAAATCTCCATTTACCATAGAACGCCAAAGACCTGTGTTTTCTTTTTTTAGTGCATCCTTTTCTCCATTAAGCCACTTATTTATATCATCATATGAAACCCCAATAAATTTTGGAATTACTTCTTTAATTATTTCATCTTTTTCATAATAATCTTTCTTAAAAGAAGGTATATGTGTTTCTAATATTTTTCCATTTTCTGATAAATAATATCCATACAAAACTGCATCTACATTTTCTCTTTTTGCAGTTTTATAAAGTTCTTCTAAAGTATATGGTTCAACATAATCATCTCCATCAAAAAATAAAATATATTCCCCTTCAGCTTTTTCTATAGCAACATTTCTAGCAATAGAAACTCCTTCATTTTTTTTATGTATAACACTTATTCTAGAGTCAATCTTTTTAAATTCATCACATATCTTTCCAGTTCTGTCAGTTGACCCATCATCTACTAATATCACATTAAAATCTTTAAAAGTTTGATTTAATATACTATTTAAACACTTTTCTAAGTAATTTTCCACATTATAAACTGGTATTATTATAGTTATCTTTTTCATATTTTTTCTCCTATTTTATTTAATTTTCCCTACTAAACTTTTTAATTTAAAATACATAAGCAAAAATAAAAATTTTTCATTAATTAAAAGTCTATACTCAATTTTTTTAATACCATGAAGTTTAGAAGTATCTACTTTATTTAATATTTCTAAAATAATATTACTACATAATAAATCCTTAATATTTTTATATGAATTTGAAAAATTAACACTTGAGTTTATATCTAAAATTAATTTTGTAAGTGAACGAAACTTATAATAATAAAAATTTTCTTTTATTTCTTTTATATTAACACTATTATTTTTTATGTTATTTATATATGAAATACAATATTTATATATCATCTCTTCAGTGTTTTTTCTAAGAGTATAATTAAAGTTTTTCATTACACCATATATATTTTGTCTATAATTTAAAATAGCTTCATTAATTAATATTGGATTTTTTATTAACTTAAAATAATCTAATACAAATAAATAATCCTCACCTATTTTTATATTTTTTTTAAATCTTATATTATTATTCTTTATTATATGTCTATTAAATAATTTTCCCCAACAGGTATAAAGCATAGGAGTTCCAAATAATATATTTAAAATTTCATTATAATTGCAAGTTGTATATGAATTATTTTTAAAGAAAAAAGGTTCATAAATAGTTTTTCCATTAGAAAATAAAGAATTATAACTAAATCCCACAAAGTCATATTCTTTATCAAGATAAGATATTATAAGACTCCATTTATCTTCTAGAATATAGTCATCTGCATCTAAAAACATTAAATAATCTCCAGTAGCATTTTCTATTCCTATATTTCTAGCAACTGATACTCCTTCATTATTTTTATGAATAATCTTTATTCTTTTATCTTCTTTAAATTTTTTACATATTTCATATGAATTATCCTTACTTCCATCATCTATAAGCAAAACTTCAACTTCTTTTCTTTTACATTTAATTACTGATAGAATGCATTCTTCTAAATATTTTTCTGCATTGTAAATTGGAACAATAATACTTAATTTCATTTTTAATCTCCTTATAACTATTTATGAAGTCTATATATCTTTTCTTTAAGTAAATATACTTTTGAAAATATCATGGTATAAAATTTATAGGTTGTTTTATTTATAGTCATCATAAATACTTTTTTAGGACTATTATATTCTTTTAAATTAACATTATTTTTCCAATTAGGGAAATTATCATATAAGAATTCTAAGCTTTCTTGAGTAGCTTTTTTTCTATCATTTTTGTCTTTTATTCTACACATCCTTAAAAATGAACTACATAAAATTATTCTTGTTGTTAAAAATTCTAGTTCATCTTTATATTCTTCATATGCACCATTTTCTTTATAATAACAAATTATATTTTTTAAAATTTTTAAAATATCCATTGTTTTTAAAGTTGCATTATAATTTACAGAACTTTCTCTTTGTACATAGTAAATACAAGCATCATCTATGTATGATATTTTTCTAAGACTTAATAATAATTTAGAATAAAACTCTACATCTTCATATATTAGTCCCTTAGAAAATTCCACTTTTGTACTTAAAAGCCATTCTCTATTATATATCTTATTCCATACAACAGACCTTCCTAAAATAAGAAGCTTTTTCTTATCATATATCTTTGTTCCAATTTCTATATCTTGATGGTTATTGTAATCATGATATAAATTACATTCAACTATATCACTCTTTTCTTCTATTGCCTTATTATATAGTTTTTCATACATATCTAACGTTACATAATCATCAGAATCAACATATCCAATATATTCTCCCGATGCATACTTTATACCATAATTTCTAGCATCTGAAAGACCTCCATTTTCTTTCCTCAAAGCTTTTATATTATTATATTTATTGGCATACTTGTCTATAATAGCTTGAGAATTATCTTTTGACCCATCATTAACAACTATTATTTCAATTTCTTTAAGTGTTTGATTAACTAAAGAGTTAAGACACTTATCCAAATATAATTCAACATTATAAACTGGTACTATTATGCTAACCTTTATCATTATTTTCTCCTATTTTTTACTAAAACTTATTTAAATTTTTTTATTACCACAATATTTCTTAATCATAAGTTAATTTTAGTCTATACATTTATAATATGTCAATAAAAATCGGGTTTTCGACAGTTTAAAATAAATAAAATGCCCTCTAAGTCGCTATATATCAGCTTTTTCCCGTCAAATTTTTTTAAAAAATATGTTGTATATTAGTAAAATTGTGTTATAATTATAGAATAAAGATTTGTTATGATAAAAATAATCCCAATCCATCTTATTATGGTCAACAAGGCTATAGAATTGGGAAAAAGGTAACAACAAAAAATTTAA
>ONGV01000087.1 GCA_900317445.1 uncultured Eubacteriales bacterium
GCCATCCTCCAGGAGTTTCTATTGGATATACTCCTGTTTGCATTCCTGCAATTCCTACAGAACCTTCTGGAATTTTTAATCTTGGAGTTTCCTTTCTTGGAGTTGCTATCTTTTTGTTCATTCCCCCTAAATAAGGAAAACCAGGTGCAAAGCCTAGCATATACACTAAATATTTTCCTGAGGTATGAATATTTACTACTTCTTCAATAGATATATTATTATACTTTGCTACATATTTTATATCAGGTCCAAAGTCTTCTTCATAACATACTGGAATTTCTACTATATTTTCTTTATACTCCTTTGAAAAATCTAAACTGTTAATAATATTTTCTATTTCATTTTTTAATAAAGGAAAACCTTCATGTAATTTAAATTCAAAGGGATTATAAATTATAGATATGGCAGTATAATAGGGTATATATTCTATAATTCCCTTAATTTTATGATTTTCAAAGTAGTCACATAAAATTCTTATTTTCCTATTAATAGTTTCATCAATTTTATTTTCAAATTGAATTAGTAAAGAATTTTCACTACTTTGAATTATCTTTATTCCTTCCATACTACCACCACACTTTTATACTATATTTGAAAGAGGCTCTATTAAAATTCCTTCCTTTTCTAAGGTTTCTCTTATTTTTTTAACAAATTCTAAAGCCTTTAAATTATCTCCATGTACACATATTGACTGTGGAATAATTTCTATTTCTTTACCATTAATACTTGTAACCTTATTTTCTTTTATCATTTTAACAACTCTTTTTATTGCTAAATTTTCATCAGTTATTACAGCCCCTTCTTTTTTTCTAGAAACTAAACTTCCATCATCATTATAAGCTCTATCTGCAAAAACTTCATTTGCTGTTTTTAAATTAGTATCCTTAGCTGCTTTAATAAGCTCACTTCCACTTAATCCAAGCAAAATAATATCTTTGTCAAATTCATATATTCCTTCACATATAGCCTTTGCCATATTATAATCTTTACTTGCCATATTATATAAAGCACCATGAGGCTTAACATGTTGAAGTTTCATATTATTAGATTTTAAAAATCCATATAATGCACCTATTTGATATTGTATTATTGATTTTATTTCTTTGTATGAAAGATTCATTTCTCTTCTTCCAAAACCTTGCATATCATTAAAACCTGGATGTGCACCACATAAAACCTTATTTTCTTTTGCATATTTTACAGTATCACTCATAACCATGGGGTCAGAGGCATGAAATCCACAGGCAATATTACAAGATGAAATATATTTTATTACTTCACTATCACAACCTATTTTATAATTTCCAAAGCTTTCCCCTAAATCACAATTTAAATCTACTTTATACATAATTTCTCCTAAAGTTAATATTTTAAATTTACATTCTTAATATCAGTTATTAACATATGACCTGGTGAATGTGTAATTACTATTTCTGGTTTTACATTCATTATAACTGACTGTGGTGTAACTCCACAAGGCCAAAATACTGGTACTTCCCCTTCATTTATTGTAACTTTTTCTCCAAAATCAGGCTTATTTATATCTTTTATTCCTATCTCTTCTGGATTTCCTATATGAATGGGGGCACCATGAACCTTTGGCATGCTTCCACTTACAAGAACTGATTTTACTACTTTATCCCTTGGAATAGGTCTCATACTAACTACCATTTTTCCTTTGAAAATTCCTGCTTCATTACAATCAATATTAGTTATAAACATTGGTACATTACAGCCTTCCTCTATATGCCTTACAGGAATATCAGCTTCTAAAAGTTCTGATTCAAAAGAAAAGCTACACCCTATTAAAAAACTTACAAAATCATTTCTCCAAAATTTTTCTATATCTGTGTATTCTCCAATTAACTCTCCCTTTTCATATATTCTATATTTAGGAATATCCTTTGCAATATTAATATCCTTTCCTAAATATTTAAGCATTTTATCTCCAACATCTCCCACTTCAAGAAGAGGACATGATTTAGGGTTTCTTTGGGTAAACAAAAGAAAATCATAGGCTATGTCCTTTGGAACAATAACTAAATTTGCCTGTGCATAACCTAAGCACATTCCTGAAGTTTGGCATGTTATTTTACCTTCACGAATTAGTTTTCTAACTTTTAAAGGTTCCATATTTGAATAATCCATAAAAATCACCTACACTATTTTTTGTATATTCTCATACTCACTAAAGCTTGTCTCTTCATCAAAAAATCCAAGTTCAATTACTTTATCAAACCATTCACTACAAGTTTCCTTTAGCTTTAAAGAAGAATCAACTGTTTCCCTCATTAAATTAACAACAGAACATATCATTGAAGAATTACATCCATCTATTGCAGGAATTAAATCTCCATACATATCTATCATTCCACTTCTTGAAGCTACCTTTAATGCCTCAAGTTCTTTATCCTTATCATGCATTATATTTATATCGTTTTTTAAATAAGCTATTGCTGCTATAAGACCATAAGTTCCCCAATCTGAGACTGTTGCAGTTATTATATTGTCAGCAGAAGTTTTAGCAATTAGCCCACCCTTGCATGAACAATCACAGCTTCCCTTTGCTGCCCTTGGAATATACTTTTCTAAATGCTCTTTTAAAGTTCCCATGCCAAGTTCATTTCCTAAATCTCCTATGGCAATATTTAAAATGCCCTTTGCTTTTAATTTTTCAAACAATACATCTGCTTTTGCCTCAAGGCTTGTAATATCCTTTCCTACAGAATTATGATAAAATCCCTTATAATTTGCGCCAGGACATTCAATAGCAATTACAGCTTTAGGCATTCCTTTAGAAATTAACTCCTCTGCCATATGATTTGCTTTAGACTTATCCTTTGTAAAGGCTATTCCTGCAAGAGATTTAGGATATTCATAGATTCCTTCAATGCTGTCATGATAGTGAAGTCCTATTACATAAGATAAATTTTTAACAGCTTCTATATTTTCTTCTTGGCAAATAATTACTGGTTTAACATTAAAGGCTTTAACTAAAGCACCTGCAAGAAGCATGGTGCCCACTATTCCATCAGTTTCTGCTTTTTTAAATGGTCTAAGAACAAAGCCTGTCATTAGATAAACTATATCCCCTTCTTTTAATGTTTCACAAAGCTTTAAGGCAGCATTCATTGTAAGTGGCTTTTTAGTGTATTCCCTTGATGCTTTATAAAGAATTTTACACACTCCATAACCTCTTGGGTCTATATTCATTATACTATCTAAACTTTCACCAAGATTTAACCTTCTAAGTTCCTCTCTATTCATAAAAATCACCTTACTTTTTATATTAATTAGTTGCTTCTAAAAAATCCTCCATTAATGCATCTTGTAATTTCTTTAAAAGTTCTGGAGCTTTTCCACCAACAGGCTTTCCATCTATAACACTAGCTTGCATACAAAAATTACTTGAACTTGAAACTATTACTTCATCAGCCGCCATTAACTCCTTTAAAGTAAAGGCCTTTTCATTAACTGGAATACATAACTTTTTACACATCTTTATTAAATGAGCCCTTGCTATTCCAGGTAAAATAAGTTCATCAGTTGGAGCTGTTTGAAAAATTCCATCCTTTATAATATGAACATTACTATGAGCACACTCTGTTACTCTATCTCCTCTATGAAAAACCGCTTCATCACAATTCATCTCAGCAGTCTTTTGTGCTGCCATAACACTTGGTAAAAGATTTAAAGTTTTTATATTACAATGATAAAATCTTGTATCCTCTACAGTAATCAATTTTAACTTTTTAGACATATCTCCTATTCCTGCTGGTCTTAAAACAATCCATAAATTAGGCTTAACCTCTGGAAAAGCATGATTTCTTGGTGCAGTCCCTCTTGTAATTTGCCAATAAACAAATTGGTCACCAGAATCAACCTTTAAAACCATGTCACAAAGTAACTTTTTAAGTTCATCCTTTGAATAAGGAATTTTAATTTTTAATAGCCCTGCACTATTATAAAATCTATCAATATGTTCATCTAAAGAATATATCTTGTGATTTCTAGCACAAGTTGCATCATAACATCCATCGCCAAAATAACAAACACGGTCATCCATAGGTATTTTCATATTCTCAATTAAATCATATTCTCCATTGTAATATCCTAAGTTTTCCATAATATATTCCTCCCAAAAACAAAAAGGCACATTTTTAGAAATGACTTTGACACCATTGTCTAAAAACATGCCTTTGTTAAATTATTTACTTCTATTTA
>ONGV01000041.1 GCA_900317445.1 uncultured Eubacteriales bacterium
ATAGGAAAACCAAGTACACCTACTCCTAAAGGTACTTTTAAAGTTGGAGTTAAGGGTTTATATTTTGGAGAAAATAAAGGGTATAAGTGTTGGTATTATACTTCTTTTAAAGGAAATTATCTTTTCCATAGTATAATTTATAATCTTGATGGTTCTATAAGAGATGGAAGGCTTGGTATGGCTTTATCAGATGGATGTATTAGATTAACAAAGGTAAATGCAAAATGGATATGGGATAATATTCCTGTAAATTCTAAAGTGATAATCAAATAAAAACAGAAGATTGAATATATTATTAGTTTGACAAAGTATATATAATTTTCTAATAGTATAAAAGCCAAGGAATGTAGGAAATCTTGGCTTTTATTATTTTGGAAAACGTTTTATTGTAAACTCTAAAAACAATAATGGTTGACAATAAACTTATTAACAATTATAATTTTTACTAAAGGTTTTAATAATATGATAGAGTTTTGAGTTTCTTTTTCAAAACTTAATAATAAATTATGCTTTTAAATAATTTTTAAATAAAAAGGGGTTTAAAAGATGAAAACAAAAGATTTAACAAAAATTTCATTATGTGTGGCATTATTATGTATTTCGTCATATATAGTTATCCCACTACCATTTTCTTTAGCAAGCATTACAGCACAAACTATTATTATTAATTTAATTGGTTTAATAATGCTTCCAAAAGAAGCTTTTATTACAATGTTTATTTTTATACTCTTAGGAGCATGTGGGTTACCAGTATTTTCAGGTGGAACTGGTGGTATTGGAAGACTTTTTGGTCCTACAGGGGGATATCTTTTAGGTTATTTAACAGCTGCTGTGGTTATAAGTATTTTAAAGGGAAAAGAGGTAAATATAAAAAGATACCTTTTTGTTACAATGGTAGTTGGAATTCCTATAATTTATTTATGTGGATTAACAACAATGAAAATATATATGAAAGGAAATTTAATTCAATTATTAACAGCAAGTGTATTTCCATTTATACCAGGGGATATATTAAAATGTATTCTAGGTTCATATATAGCTGTAGTTTTAAATAAAAGATTATCTTTGGTTAAAGCTTAAAATAAAATTTTATGAATCTTTGTGTGAAGTATAAGAATTAATAAAATAAATAATATAAATAAAGCCAATGCTTAAGGGGAATAAGCATTGGCTTTTTAAAATGGGGGATAAATATCTATTTTTAGTAATTACATTAACTTTGGGGGATATGAATTACTTTATGCTTTTATTATAAGAAAGAACTGTGGCAGATATGTGTCAAAATTAAAAGATTAGAATAAATTTATTAAAATTTGTTATTAGCTTAAAAAGTAATATTATTTTCTAATAATATAAAAAAATAAATATAGAAAGTATTGACAAAAAAATATAATAGAATTATTATGATAATATCAATATGATAATATTATAAAGAAAGTAAGTTTAGAGGAATTAAAATGAAATATTCAATAAGTATATTAAAGGATAAATTTAATAAAAAGGAAAAAATGAAATATATTTTTTTCTATGGACACACACCTTCTCAGGATGGAAGTATAACAAAAGCTTGTTTCAGTCAGTGGTGGCAAAGTAAGTTTATTATTGATGAAAAAGAATATTTTTGCATGGAACAATATATGATGGCAGAAAAAGCAAGATTATTTAAAGATAAAGAAATAGAAGAAAAAATAATGGAATGTAAATATCCTAAAAAGATAAAAGCATTAGGTAGAGAAGTAAAAAATTTTAATGAGGATATATGGAATGATAATAAGTATAATATTGTTTTAAAAGGAAATTATGAAAAGTTTTCTCAAAATGAAGAATTAAAGAAATTTTTAATAAATACTAAAGATAGAATTTTAGTAGAGGCTAGTCCTTATGATTCTGTATGGGGAATAAAAATGTCTTATAATGATGAAAATATAGAAAATCCACTTTATTGGAAAGGAGAAAACTTACTAGGATTTGCTTTAATGGAAGTTAGAGACAAGCTTATTGAAAAAATTAATATAATATAAAATTTTAGAATATTTAAGAAACAGGTGAAGAGCTATGAAAAGAGAAGATAGAATAACTTTAGCAAAGGATACAGTAGAATGTGCAAAAAAAGGAGAATATCTTTATAAAGGTGAGATAAAAAAATTAAGAACTCCTAAAAATCCAGAATGTATTGAAGATATGGTTATAAAAGAAAAGTTAAATCAGGATAAATGGTTTTGTGTTAAGGATAAAATAGAGAAAATAGGTGTCACTGATTTTATAGAAAAGTATGGAACTGAAAATCCTGAAAAAACAATGGTTATACTAAACTTTGCATCTGCTAAAAATCCAGGAGGAGGTTTTATAAATGGAGCAGTAGCTCAAGAAGAGTGTATTTCTTATGTTTCTACTTTATATGTTTCTCAAATAAAAGCTATGGATTTTTATTATGAATATAATAGATTAGAACATAATCCTTTATATAGTAATAGAATTATATATTCACCAGATATTCAAGTTTTTAAAAAACTTTCTAATGGAGAAACATTAGAAAAACCAATAAATTGTTCTATAATAACTTCACCAGCGCCTAATGCAGGAGTTGCTAGAAGTAGAGGAATTAAGGAATGTGAAATTGAAAAAGTTATGAAAGAAAGAATATATAAAATAGTTTCTTTAATAGCAGAAAAAAATCCAGATTGTGCAGTTTTAGGAGCTTATGGATGTGGAGTTTTTAGAAATAATAGAGA
>ONGV01000013.1 GCA_900317445.1 uncultured Eubacteriales bacterium
TATTTCTTCTTCAACTTGACGTACAGCTTCTGTTGCTTCTTCTTTCATCCTTGCTAATTCTTTTTTCTGCTCTGCGATATTTTCTAGTTCTTGTTGTTGTTTCTTTAAAAATTCAGCTTCTCTTTCTTCAAAATGAGAAATTGATAAATTCTTCTTTCTAGTCTCTTCTTTTTCTTTCATTGAAGTTTCTATTTCAAGTTGCTTAGCTGCATTTTTTTCTGCCTCTTCCATAAAATATTCTTGAGAATTTATTAAAATATTTGATTCATTTTTTCTCTTTTTATATGAACCATCACTTTGTAACACTCTTCCTTTAACATTATCATGAAGCATAACATTAACAATATTTAAAATACGTTTTTTAATATCCTCATCATAAATAGGACAACCTACTTCTACTCTCTTATCCATATTTCTTGTCATATAGTCTGCAGAAGCTATATACATTTTCATCTCTTTTCCTTCACCAAAGCAATATACTCTTGAATGTTCAAGGAATTGTCCAACAATACTTTGTACTGTTATATTATCTGTTTTTCCTTTTATTCCAGGAAGTAAACAACATATTCCTCTTACTATCATGTCTATTTTTACTCCAGCTTGAGAAGCTTCTGAAAGTTTATCTATAAGCTCTCTGTCAGTTAAAGAATTCATTTTTAGTATGATTCTTCCCTTTTCTCCCATTTTAGTTTTTTCGATTTCCTTATCAATAAACTTTATTATTGTTCTCTTCATACTTATTGGTGCTACTAATAAATAATCATAGTGTCCATCAAGCTTTGAAATAGACATATTTTTAAAGAAATTGGCTGCATCAATTCCTATTGAATGATTTGCAGTAATTAAACTTAAATCTGTATAAAGTTTAGCTGTTTTTTCATTGTAATTTCCTGTTCCTACTTGAGTTATATATTCTATTTGGTCATTTTTCTTTTTAGTTATTAAGCATATTTTTGAATGAACTTTAAAGTTTTCAAATCCATATATAACATTACATCCAGATTCCTCTAATGTTTCAGACCAGTCAATATTATTTTGTTCATCAAATCTTGCTCTAAGTTCCATAAGAACAGTTACTTCTTTTCCATTTTCAGCAGCTGTTGTTAAATATTCAATTAATTTTGCCTTTCTTGCTAGTCTATATATTGTTATTTTTATTGAAATTACATCTTTGTCTTCAGCAGCTTCTTTAATAAGTCTTAAAAATGGATCCATCTTTTCATAAGGATAAGATAATAATATATCCTTTCTAGCTACTTGACTCATAATACTTTCATTACTATTAATTCCAAGAGGAATTTGTGGTGCAAAATCTTCATATGTGATTTTCTTTTTTATATGTACTGGAATTTTATCTATTATAGAAAATGCAAAAGACATATCTAGTGGAGACTTACATTTAAATACTTGCTCCTTTTTTATATTAAGTCTATCTAATAAATATGTTTCAAGTTCTGGCTTTATCTTATATAAAACCTCTAATCTTACTGGAGCTAAACGCCCACGCTTTTTTAATATTTTCTTCATATGAAGTCTATAATCATCATCAATATCATAGTTTTCATCATCTGGATTAATATCTGCATTTCTAGTAACACGTACTATAGTTCTATCCTCTATAGTTCCCATGTTAAATATCATATCTGCATATTCTAAAATAACTTTTTCTATTAATACATATTTAATTTCTTCTCCTGGAATATAAATAATTCTTGGAACTGAACTTGGAATAGGTACTATTCCAACTAAAGTGTTTCCATTATTTTTTATTAATACAGTTAAGTTTAATGATAAATTTTGAAGATGTGGAAATGGATGAAGATTATCAACTATTTGTGGTGATAATACAGGTAATATATAATCTTTAAAATAATCATCTAAAAACTTCTTTTCTTGTTTGTTAAGTTCTTTTATATTTAAATTCTTTATATTATATTCTCTTAATTCTTCTTCAACTTTTTCAAAGGTTTTATCCTTTTGTTCATATAATGGGACTACTGATTTAAAGATTGCTTTAAGCTGCTCTCCTGCTGTCATCTTACTTTTATTATCATAATGCTCTGAATCCACTAAAGATATATCATAAAGGCTTCCTACTCTTATCATAAAAAACTCATCTAAATTACTTGTAAATATAGATATAAATTTTAATCTTTCATAAAGTGGAACATTTTTATCTTTACCTTCTTCTAATACTCTTTGGTCAAACTTAAGCCAAGAAAGTTCTCTATTTTGAGTATAACTAATGTCTAAATCATTTTTCTTTAACATCTGAAATTCCCCCTAGCACCTTACTAAATAAATATCCTTCTCTTACTCCATAAGGACTTACATGTATTTCTTCTATTTCATAAAACCTTACTATAGTATTTAGTATAATCATTCCTGGAATTATTGTATGAACTCTATCTGGCACAACTTTTAGTATTTTCTTTAATAATCCCTTCTCTGATTCATCACATTTTCTTATAATCTTTTTTATATTTTCTGATTTTATAAGAGTTTTTGTAGCCTTTTTCTTAAATATATTCTCACAAAGTTCCCCTGTAGCTCTTATAGTTCCACCAACACCACAAGCAACAGAGTTTTCTTTTATTCCATCTAATTTCTTTAATTGAGATAAAACTTCACCTTTTATAGCTAATCTTTCATCCTCTGTTGGAATAAGATTACTTACATATTTTGAATACATACTTAATGAACCTAAAGGAATACTATAAGCTTTTATTATTTCTTTATTTTTATACATTACAAGCTCTGTACTTCCTCCTCCAATATCTATAAGTATTCCATCTGATATATCAACTACTTGACTAGCTCCTATAAAATCATAAATAGCTTCATTTTCTCCAAGAATGATTTCTGTATTAAATCCTGTTTCTTCTTTAATTCTAAGAACAGCTTCATCAGTATTACTTACATTTCTTAAAGATGCTGTTGCAAAAACAAATACATTTTTTATTTGAAAATTTTCAACTATTTCCTTATAAGCTTTTAATACTTCACAGGCTCTTTTTATACCTGCTTTTGAAAGTTCTCCATCTTTAACATAACCTGCAAGACCTGCCATGGTCTTTTTATTTAGAAGAAGAACTACTTTATTATTTTCGTATTTATATATTGATAACCTTATAGTATTAGACCCTACATCTACTATTCCATATATCATTTTTTTCCCTCCAAACATACCTATCTAATTATAAATTAATTCTTATTTTTAATAATTGTATTATTGTAAAATCCATGTTATTTTTTTGTAAAATTATTTTCAAACTATTCTTACACTAATATTAATATTTTAATTCCTCATTATTTAATTGTCAAATTTTAGTTTCTAATGTCATTTTATTTTATTTTTAGTAAAAATAAAATAGTATTAATTATTATTAACTTAACAACTTATCCACAACTTAGAAAATATAATTTCCAAAATACAAAAAATCGAGAATTTATAAAAATTCTCGATTTCTTTAATAAAATCCCATTTATTTTATTTATTACTCCATTGCTATAAACTCTACTTTTTCCATCTTATCAATTTTAGCTAAATCGTGAAGTAGAGTTTTTATATCTCCTTCTAATGTGGACATATCTATAGTTAATGTTATATATGCATATCCATTTAAAGGGATACCTTGATTTATCGTAAGTATACTTCCGTTGCATAAAACTTATAAAAAGTTATAAATATATAAATTTTATTTTGTTTCCTTCTTCATAAAGCTCTATTTTGAAATAGTAAA
>ONGV01000020.1 GCA_900317445.1 uncultured Eubacteriales bacterium
AGTTTGCACATTCTTTGCATCC
Source organism: uncultured Eubacteriales bacterium (assembly GCA_900317445.1). Classification (GTDB taxonomy): domain Bacteria; phylum Bacillota; class Clostridia; order Clostridiales; family Clostridiaceae; genus Clostridium. Next base: position 23 of record ONGV01000020.1, read on the forward strand.
TGGTTTACATAAACTATTTTTTATATTAGTTTTGTTTATAGTTTTTATGTGTTTCATGCTAATATACCTCCTTATAAACTTTTACTACTAATTATACCATATTTTTTGATAGTTTAGGACAAAATTTATAATTCAACATGAAAAATTGTTATATTTTTTTCACTTTCAGCATAAATTTTCCCATTATACTTTTCCACAATGGTTTTTGCTATTGAAAGTCCTAAACCACATCCCCCATTTTCTCTTGCTCTCGATTTATCTATTCTATAAAACCTTTCAAATATTTTTTCTAAATCTTCTTTAAGAATAGTTTCTCCTGTATTTTCTACAGATAAATGTATTTTTTGTTTATCTTCTTTTAGGCTTATTTTTATTTTAGTATCTTTAAAAGAATGTTTTATTGCATTATCTATAAGTATTCCTATAAGTTGATTAAATCCCTCTTTGTTACCTTTAAACAAAATATTTTCTTTAATATCACAATTTAATTCAAGATTATTTTCATATAAAATAGCTTCAAAATTTAATGCTTGATTCATAACAATATCACTTAAATTAAATTCAGTTTCTTCTCCTAAAACTTCATTATTATCTGCTTTAGCTAAATATAAAAGATTGCTAACAAGCTTTGACATTCTATCAGTTTGAAATGCAATATAATCAATCCATTTTTTTTGATTTTTAATGGTATCATTTTTATTTGAATTTAATAAATCAATATTTGTATTTATTATAGCAAGTGGAGTTTTTAATTCATGGGAAACATCTGCAATAAATCTTTTTTGTGAATTATATGCTTCTTCAACTGGCTTTATTGCTCTTTTTGCAATTATTAAGCTTATAAAAAGTAATAATATAAGACTAAGTGCTCCAATAATAATAGATGTAACAATAAGTCTTTTTAAAAATTGTTTATGACTGCTTTCTTCTTTTAAAACTATTGATATATTGCCAGAAGGATTAGTCTTATACATATAAGCAAAAGTATAGTCATAACTCTCTATAAATCCCCTATCTTTATTACTATTTAAAACTTCCTTTACTATATCTGCTAATTCTTCCTTTTCTATATCTAATTTTGTTTGATATATAAGTTTATTATTCATAATATTATAAGTTCCTATAATGCTATTAAGAGAATCTCTATCCATAGGTCCATTCATATTGTTAGGCTTCATTTTCATGCTATTTAAGCTCTCGCTAAGATGAGAAAATATTTCATACTCACTATTACTTTTTACTCCTATATATATAGCCATTATAAGAAGAAAAACTATAGAGGTAAGTAAAGTCATTGTAGTTAAAATAAATCTTAATTTTAATTTTTTAAACATTTACTTTCCATCCTTATATTCTAAAAGGTACCCCATATTTCTTATTGCTTTTATTGTAACCTTAGATTTTAAAAATGTAAGTTTTCTACGCAAAAAAGAAATATATACCTCTACATTATTATGCTCTGCTTCAGATTCAAAACCCCATAATTTATTTATAATATCATCTTTATTAATAACACTTCCATTTCTATTAATAAGAAGTTCTAAAAGACCAAATTCCTTTGCAGTTAGCTTAACTGAATTTAAACTAGTAGAAAGTTCTAATGTTCCAATATTTAAAGTTATATCTCCAAAAGATAGTTCATTTTCATTTGTAACCTCTCCTTTTCTTCTACTTAATGCCCTTATTCTTGCAAGAAGTTCTTCTGTATAAAATGGTTTTGGAAGATAATCATCTGCTCCACAATCTAATCCTTCTACTTTATCAGATACTTCTCCCTTAGCTGTAAGTAAAATTATAGGACATTCAATTCCTTCTTTTCTTGCCTTTTTAAGTACATCTAATCCATTCATTAAAGGAAGCATTATATCTAAAATTACTAAATCATAAATATCTGAAAGTATATAATCAAGGCCATCTTCTCCATTAAAAACTCTATCTACAATATAATTATGTTTTTCTAAAATAGCTCCTAAAGCTTCCGATAATTGTTCTTCATCTTCTACTATTAAAATTCTCATATATTATTCACCTCTTTATAAATATTTTAACATAGAAAACTTAAATAAAATTTAAAATAAAAATCATTTTTTAAGTTTTATTTAAGCTTTAAATTTTATAATTATTTTAATAAAGTGAGGTGACTATTTTTTATATCTTAATAAAAATATTATTAATATAAAAGAGTAAGAAATTAAAATACTCCACCTAACACACATATAAAAATTGCTCTAAATATATTAATAATTTAAATTCAACCTATTAAGATTGTTTTTAATTGTTATTAAATTAAAAAGAGATATACAGAAAGCTTTTTCTCTCTGTATATCTCTTTTGTATTACTTAATTTTAATTAATAATTCACCAGTTTTAACTTGTTGACCTTCTTTAGCTGCAACAAATTCTATTACACCTGAAACAGGAGCTACTATGTTAGTTTCCATCTTCATTGCTTCTATTATTATTAAGCTTTGACCTTCTTTAACTTCGTCTCCTTCTTTAACAAGAATCTTATTTATATTACCAGGAATACTTGCCCCTACTTCGCTCTTATCTTCTGGGTCTGCCATAACTGTAGTGTCAGCATTTCCAACAGCACCTGTGTCTCTTCTTGTCTTATCTTTAATCTTTATTTCTCTTCTATTTCCATTAACTTCAAATACAAGAATTCTATTTCCTTCTTCATTATGTCTTCCAATTTCTACTAATTGAACTATTAAAGTTCTACCTTCTTCTACTTCAATTTCACAAGTTTCACCTTCTGCTAATCCATGGAAGAATACATCACTTCCCATACGGCTTACATCACCATATTCTTCAACAAACTTTAAGTAATCTTCAAATACATCTGGATATAAAGCATAGCTTAATAAATCCTTATTTGTTGGTTCATACTTATACTTTTCTTTTAAGTATTCTCTATCCTTATCAAAGTTTTCTGGTGGTAATAATTCACCTGGTCTTACTGTAATAGGTTCTTCCCCTTTTAAAACTACCTTTTGAAGTTCTTTTGGGAATCCTCCTTCTGGTTGACCCATCATACCTTTAAAGTATGATACAACTGAATCTGGAAATGCCATATTCTTAGCCTTTTCACATATATTTTCTGGAGTTAAATCATTTTGAACCATAAATATTGCCATATCTCCAACCATCTTAGAAGAAGGAGTAACCTTTATTATGTCCCCAACCATTTCATTAACTTTCTTATACATATGTTTTACATCATTAAATTTGTGTCCAATTCCAAAGCTTTCAACTTGTGGTTTTAAGTTTGAATATTGTCCTCCTGGAATTTCGTATCTATAAATTTCTGCACTACCAGTCTTTAAGTCAGATTCAAATTCACTATAAACTTGTCTTACTGCTCCCCAGTAATCATCAATTTTTTGAATTTTATTTAAATCAATTCCAGTATCTCTATCAGTGTTCTTTAATGCTGCTACAACTGAGTTTAAGGCTGGTTGGCTTGTTAAGCCTGACATATTATTAAATGCTGTATCTATAATATCAACTCCAGCATCTGCTGCCATTAAAACAGTTGCAACTCCATTACCTGTAGTATCATGAGTATGTAGTTGAATTGGAATTGAAATTTCATTCTTTAATGCAGTTATAAGCTTCTTAGCTGCATAAGGCTTTAATAAAGCTGACATATCCTTTATTGCAAGTATATGAGCTCCCATCTTTTCAATTTCCTTAGCCTTATCTACATAATATTTTAAGCTATATTTATCTCTAGCTTCATCTAAGATATCTCCAGTGTAACATAAAGCAACTTCTGCTACTTTTCCACATTTTAATGTTTCATCTAAAGCAACTTCTATTCCCTTTAACCAGTTAAGTGAATCAAATATTCTAAATATATCTATTCCACTCTTTGCAGATTCTTTTATAAATTCTCTTATAACATTATCTGGGTAGTTCTTATATCCAACACCATTAGCTCCTCTTATAAGCATTTGGAACATAATGTTTGGTATTCTCTTTCTTAATTCTTCAAGTCTTACCCATGGGTCTTCCTTTAAGAATCTGTATGCTGTATCAAATGTAGCTCCTCCCCACATTTCAAGAGAGAATAAATCTCCAGCATAAGCTGCAGTAGCCTTTGCTATCTTTATCATATCCTTACTTCTAACTCTTGTTGCCATTAATGATTGTTGAGCATCTCTCATAGTTGAGTCTGTAAGTAAAAGCTTATTTTGAGATTTTATCCACTTAACTACTCCTTCTGGCCCTTCAGCATCTAAAATTTGCTTTGTTCCTTTTAAACCTTCTATTGTATCTACTTTTGGAATTACAGGTACATCATAATCTGTTTTAATTCCTTGAGTTCCATTTACTATCTTTTCACCAACAATTTTTAATACTCTTTGTTCTTCATCTGTTCTTGGTTTTATGTCAAATAATTGTGGATTATCTGAAATGAAGTTTGTATCACATTCTCCTTTTCTAAATGTTTCATTATTTAAAACATTTATTAAGAAGTCAACATTTGTTTTTACACCTGTAATATTTATTTCTTTTATAGCACGTATAGATTTTCTTACAGTGTCTTCAAAAGTTCTTGAATATGCAGTAGTTTTTACAAGAAGGCTATCGTAATAAGGACTTATTACAGCTCCACTAAATCCATTACCACCATCAAGTCTTATACCAAATCCTCCACCTGTTCTGTAAACATCAATCTTACCAGTATCAGGTGCAAAATTATTTGAAGGGTCTTCTGTTGTTACTCTACATTGAATAGCATATCCTCTTGGTTTAATATCATCTTGAGAATATATTCCTATTTCTTTAGAATCTAATCTATATCCTTCAGCTATTAATATTTGGCTTTGTACTATATCTATACCAGTTACCATTTCTGTAATTGTATGTTCAACTTGTACTCTAGGATTCATTTCTATGAAATAATGATTTCCGTGCATATCAACTAAAAATTCTAAAGTACCTGCATTTAAATAATTAACAGCTTTTGCGATTTTTAATGCATCATTACAAATTGCTTCTCTAACTTCATTAGACAACTTAACTGCTGGACTTATTTCTATAACTTTTTGATGTCTTCTTTGAATTGAACAATCTCTTTCATAAAGATGTACTATGTTTCCATATTTATCTCCTAACACTTGAATTTCAATATGTTTAGGACCTTCTATGTATTTTTCTATGAACATGTCATCTATTCCAAAGGCTTTCTTAGCTTCGTTTTTAGCATTTCTAAAAGCTTCAAGTAAATCTTCTTCCTTTCTGACTATTCTCATACCTCTACCGCCACCACCAGCAGCAGCTTTTACCATTACAGGATATCCACAATATTGGGCAACTTTTAGTGCTTCTTCTTCAGAAGTTATAGGTTTTTCAACACCTGGAATTACAGGAACTCCAACACTCTTTGCTACTATTTTAGATTTTATTTTATCTCCTAACTTATCCATCATTTCATGTTTAGGACCAATAAACTCTATTCCAGCTTCTTCACATTTTTTTGCAAACTCTGCATTTTCTGATAAGAATCCATAACCTGGATGTATAGCATCAACATGTTTCTTTTTTGCAAGGCTAATAATTTCATCAATATTTAGATATGCTTCAACTGGCCCTTTATTTTTACCAATTAAATATGCTTCATGAGCTTTAGTTCTAAAAAGAGAACGCTTATCTTCCTCTGAATATATAGCTACTGTTCTTATCCCCAATTCATGACAAGCTCTAAATATTCTTATAGCAATTTCACCTCTATTGGCTACTAATACTCTTTTAAATTTTTTCTCCAATGAAATGCAACTCCTTCTATCACTTTAATTCATCATTTGTCATATGTTATAACAAACAAATACTTTAAAAATTTTTCATAATAAATTGATTATATCATAAAAATTGCTATTTAACTTCTATTTTTTTATTTTTAGTGAATATATTTTGAAAAATTTTAAAAAAAATCCGTAATAAGTACATACATTTATACAAATAATAAAAAAGAATGTACTTATTTTTCTATTTAATATTAAAAAATTTCTTCTAAATTATCTATTTATAATTTTATATAAAAAAAAACTGTTTCAAAATATATTTTGAAACAGTCTTAAACTAACCTGGCAACGTCTTACTCTCCCACACGGTCTCCCATGCAGTACCATCAG
>ONGV01000024.1 GCA_900317445.1 uncultured Eubacteriales bacterium
CAGAAAAAGAGAATTGAATGTGCCATAGCTTTAAAAGCTGAGGACCTTTAATAAAATAAGAGGAAATTTATTATGGAATATTATCAGTTAGATAATGGTGTAAAAATTATATATAAAAATATTCAATCTAAATTAACATCAATTTCTATTGGACTTGATGCAGGGGCAGCAGTAGAAAAAAATCTTATAGGAGTAGCCCATGCAACTGAACATATGGTATTCAAAGGAACAAAAACTAGAAATGAGCAGGAGATAAATAAAATTTTTGATAAAAATTTTGCTTTTCATAATGCTATGACTAATTATTCTTATGTTATATATTATGGAAGTCTTTTAGAAGAGGACTTTGAAATAGGAATAGATATATTATCGGATATTTTAATCAATCCAGTTTTCCCTAAAGAGGGCTTTAAGGAAGAAATGGATGTAATAATTCAGGAACTTAAAGAGTGGGACGAGGATATAAATCAGTATTGTGAAGATAGATTATTTTTTAATGCTTTTAATGAAAATAGATTAAAGTATCCTATTATTGGGAGCATTGAAGGATTGAAAAATATGACTTTAGAAGATTTAAGAGAATTTTATAAAGAAAATTATGTTCCATCAAATACATCAATAGCTATTGCATCATCACTAGATTTTAATAGTGTTAAAGAAACAATAAATAGATTTTTTGGTGGATGGAAATTTAGAAAAAGAAATAAAATACTTTCTTCAATGGAAGTTCCTAAAAAAGGAATATTTATTGAAGAAAGAAATGGAATAAAAGTAAGTAGAGTTGAAATGATATTTCCAATAAAAGAATTAAGTGAAATACAATTAAAGATGCTTAAGCTTTTTGATGCATATTTTTGTGTTGGAGCTGATTCTGTCTTATTTGATAAACTTAGAACAAAAAATGGGTTAGTATATGATGTCTGTAGTGAAATAGATTATGATAAAGATGTTAAGCTTTATAAAATAATGTTCACCACATCTAAAAAAAATGTTAAAAAAGCAATAAATCTTGTTAAAGAATCAATTAAAGAAGTAAAAAAAGATGCAACTTCTTTAGATGAGGAAAGAATAAAAGAATTGTGTAAAAATATAAAGCTTAGACAGCTTTTTAAAGAAGAACAGACTATACAAATTGCAAAAGAAATTTCAAAATATAGTGTTATGTTTAATGATTATAAAGTATATGAAAATATGTTAGAAAATATGGATAATATACTTGTAAAAGAAATGCTAGCTATTGGAAATGAAGTTCTTAAGCAAGCAACAATTCAAGTTATTAATCCAAGGGGGTAAAAAATATGGATTTACCTTTATTAGAAGCATTAATAAATTATAAAAAAGAAAATAACATAGCCTTTTCAATGCCAGGAAATAAGGCTGGGGAAGCTTTTAAAAAAGATTCTAAAGGAAAAGAATTTGTAGAAAGTCTTGGATTTTTAGATATTACTGAAGTTGAACCTTTAGATAATCTTCATCACCCAGAAGGTGTTATTAAAGAGGCTCAGGAAAAATTAAAAAATCTTTATGGATGCAAAAAAGCTTTTTTTATGGTTAATGGAAGCACAGGAGGAATTTTATCCTCCATGTTTTCTGCCTTTAATGAAGGGGATGAAATATTAGTAGAAAGAAATTGTCATAGAGCAGTATATAATGGCCTTATTTTAAGAAAACTTAAAGTTCAATATATAGAGCCTAAGGTTTGTGAAGAAGGATATTTTCTTCCACCAGATGAAGAAAGAATATATAAGGCTTTAAAAAAGGCAAAAAATCCAAAGGGAATTATATTAACTTATCCTAATTATTTTGGAATATCCTATGATATTGAAAATCTAGTATGTAAGTTAAAAAAGATGGGGTTAAAAGTTATAATAGATGAAGCTCATGGAGCACATTATGGAATAAGTGAAAAACTTCCAAAGTCAATGGCATCTTTAGGTGATTATGTTATTGCAAGTGCTCATAAAACATTACCAGCTTTAACTGGAGGTTCTTTTGTTTTTGTAAATGATGAATGTGAAAAAGCAGAATTTTATATAAGTGCTTTTATGACAACTTCACCTTCCTATCTTGTAATGGCATCATTAGATTATGCAAGATATTATTTAGAAAAGTATGGAAAAACAGACTTTGAAAATTTAATTGATATATGTGAAAAAAAGCGAGAAGAGATTAATAATCTTAGGAAAGTTAAAGTTATAGGAAATGAAAATCTTCCTAAAGGATATACCATAGATAAAACAAGATATTTAATTATTCTTCCAAAGGGATATAGTGGACATAAATTTCTTGATTATTTAAGAAAAGAAAAAATTCAAGGAGAAATGAGCTTTGCTTCTGGAGCTATCTTACTTTTAGCTCCATGCAATGGAGAAGAGGGATTAAATAAACTTTATGATGTTATAAAAAAAATGAATATGGAAAAAATAAAAGATGACAAAATAGGTGTAAGTTTTAGAGAAGAAGTTCCTAAGAAAATCTTTGAACCCTATGAGGTCTTTAATTTCAAAGAAGAAAGCTGTACTTTAGAAAAAGGGGAAGGAAGGATAGTTAAAGAGGCAATAGTTCCTTATCCTCCAGGAATACCTATTATATCTCCAGGGGAAATGTTGACTAAAAATATTATTGAAGATATAAAAGGATATTTAAAATTTGGATGTACAGTGTTAGGAGTTAATAAAAATAAAATTAAAGTTATAGAAAATAATAAAGAGTAAAAAATAAGAAGATAACAATAGTTTTTATAAAAAATAATAAAAATTAAATACATATAGGGAAAAACTTGGTATAATAAAGGTGTTAATCTAAGTTTTTAGGAGGGGAATATGAGCAAAAAAATTGAAGAAATGTCTGATAAGTTAAATAAAAGAAATGAAGAGAAAGGAGATGCTCTTACTTTTTTTATTGGACTTGTAGTATTTTGTGTAGGTGCATTTATGATATTTAAAA
>ONGV01000078.1 GCA_900317445.1 uncultured Eubacteriales bacterium
AGTAATGGAAGAAGAACGAAAAAACTTTATTTATGGAATTATAGATGAAGAAGGAAATGTTCAAGTTCCAGGCTGTGTGAGAAATGGGATTAGCGAATCTATAGGCAATAAAATATTTGATACAATGATGGATTTCGCTTCGTATGCATTCGTATAAAGAATTTCATTGAATTTTTATTATAAATTAAGGAAATCATATCTATATAGAGGTGAATATAGATATGATGAAAGATTATAGTAAATTAAATAATAGAGATAAAGAGAAAATAGTTGAATATTATTATAAAAATAAAAAAACTAGTATAAATAATATAGCATTAAAATTAGATATATCTATACGAGGAGTAAAAAGAGTATTAAAAGAAAGTAATATAAATACTAGAAGAAAAAATAGATACACATTAAATGAAAACTACTTTGATGAGATTGATACTCAAGAAAAGGCTTATATTTTAGGGTTTATTTATGCAGATGGATTTGTTGGTGATGAAAAATCTAATAATGTAGTTATTGCTATAAATGATTTAGAGTTATTAAAAGAATTTGCAAAAGAATTAGATTTTACTGGTGATATAAGAAAAACTAAAAAAGGTGGATTCAAAAATTCAAAATGTGGCTATTGTATTAATTTCTCATCAAAAAGAATTGCAAGCAAATTAAGAGATTTGGGCTTATACCCCAATAAATCACTTACAATGGCTAGTATACCTAAAATTAATGCAGATTTAATTAGGCATTTTATAAGAGGTTATTTTGATGGAGATGGAAGTATAGTATTATCTCACAATACTAGTTATTATAAAAATAATAATAAAGTTATTAAGTACAAATATCCTACATATATGTTTGATATTCTAGGGACTAAATCTTTTTTAGACAACATAAAAATAGTATCAAATTTTAGATATGTAAAAATATTAGATACAAAAACAGAAGAGATAAAATGTTTACGAATAAGTGCCAAAAAAGAATTTAATAATATATTTAAATATTTGTATGAAAGTTCAACTATCAAATTAGAAAGAAAGTACAACAAATGGAGTGAAATAAAGAGTGCCTTTGTGGTAGGAGCTACAAAGCAAATAGGGTTAATTGCGGGAAACACCTTAGAGCCTTAAATACCAACTTAGTCTAGTAATAGAATTAGGGGCTTAATTTAATCAATTAAGAAGAGGTAAAAAGTTTAAGGATTGGTCAATCCGCAGCCAAGTTTCCTAGAAATAGGTTAAAGGTTCAGAGACTAGATAAATTAGCCTAAGTAAAAAGTTATATGGTGAAATATCCACGAGTGCCCTATACCTTATTAATATAAGGTAATGATATAGTCCGATCTTTATAGAAATATAAAGTTTAAGGTTTAAATTCCTTAAAGTAACAAAATGTCAACAAATCTCATGCAGCAGCTTATGCAGTTGTTGGTTATCAAACAGCTTACTTAATGAGGTATTATCCAGTAGAAATGATAGCAGCAATGCTTAATTCAGTTATGGATACTAGTGAAAAAGTAGCACATTATATTAAGTTTGCAGAAGAAAATGGAATACAAGTAATATCTCCTAATATAAATGAAAGTTGTGGAAAGTTTACAGTTAAAGGTGATATTATAATTTTTGGAATGGCAGCTATTAAAAATGTTGGAATAAATGTAATAGATTCTATAGTAAAAACTAGAGAAGCTAGAGGAAAATTTACTTCTTTAGAGGATTTTATAGATAAAATAGACACTTCAGCTGTAAATAAAAGAGCTGTTGAAAGCCTTATTAAAGCTGGAGCTATGGATAGTTTTAATGTATTTAGGTCAAAAATGCTTGCAGTATTTGAAAAGGCTATGGATGGAAGAACAAATGAGAGAAGAAGAAATATAGAAGGTCAAATAAGTTTATTTAATTTAGATGAAAATTCTATAGATATACCAAAAATAAATTATCCTAATATAAAAGAATTTAATAAAGGAAATCTTCTTGCTATGGAAAAGGAAATGACAGGTTTATATTTATCTGGCCATCCTTTAGATGAATATAAAAAAAGTTTAAGTGTTCAAACTTCAACTACAATAAAAGAAATAAATGAATCTTATGAATTAATGGAAGAAACTCATAAGGATTTAGATAAAGGAATTTTAGATAAAGAACTTAAATTTATGGATAATGATAGGGTTATCCTTGGTGGAATATTAATTTCAGTTAATCAAAAGGTTACAAAAAACAATACTTTAATGGCCTTTGTACAACTAGAAGACTTAACTGGAACAATAGAAGTAATAGTATTTCCTAAAATTTTAGAGAAATTTAGAAATAATATAGAACAGGATAAACTTGTAGTTATAAAAGGAAGAATAAGCATTAGAGAAGATGAGCCACCAAAGCTTATATGTGAATCTATAAGTAGATTAGAAAAGGTTAATGGAGATAAAATTTATATTCAAATTGAAAGTAAAAATAATATAAATGATGTAAAGTTTAATTTGAAAAATTGTACATTAGCAAAGAAGGGAAATACTCCAATATATTTATATGTAAAACAAGAAAAGAAGTATTATAGACTTTCAAGTGAATTTTGGGTAGAATCAAACTCAGAACTAATTAAAGAATTAAAGGAATCCTTTGGAGAGGAAAATATAAAAATAATATCTAAGTAGTTAAAAATATAATTTTTAATAAAAGTTAATATTTAGATAAAATTTAGTAAAAAACTTTAGTATGTATAGATAATTAATATTTATTATGGTAATATATATAAAGAATGTTGCTTTTATTCATAAAAATAAAGTATAATAATAAAATGAATTAAAAAAAGTAACAAAAATATAAAAAAATAAATAAACAAGAAATAGACTATTTTTTATTATAAAATCCCCCCTTTTTAGGGTATAATAAAAGTGAAATAACTTTTAATGATTAAAATATAAAAAATAGTCGTAAAAGTTGATAAAAACTAATTGATAAATTCTTGCAAATTTTGTACAATAAAAACGGTTATTATTAGTGAGTGGTTAAATTTAGCATGCAAATAAGGACGAAGCAATAGTCCAATAGGTGTGTGAGGAGGAACAGTAATGAAAAAAATAGCTATTTTAACAAGTGGTGGAGATGCACCAGGAATGAATGCAGCGGTAAGAGCTGTTGTAAGAACTGCTTTAAGCAATGGAATTGAAGTTATGGGAGTTCAAAGAGGATATAGTGGATTATTAGATGGAGATATAACACCTATGACTAGATCTTCAGTATCAGACATAATCCAAAGAGGTGGTACAATCCTTAGAACTGCAAGATGTCCAGAATTTAAACAAGAAGAAGTAAGAAAAAGAGCTGTAAAGATATTACAAGCTTACGGAGTTGAAGCATTAGTAGTAATAGGTGGAGATGGTTCTTTCACAGGAGCTAAGCTTTTATCAAAGTTAGGAGTAATGACAGTTGGATTACCAGGAACAATAGATAACGACTTATCATATACAGATTATACAATAGGTTTTGATACAGCATTAAATACTATTGTAGATGCAATAAATAAAATAAGAGATACTTCAACTTCACATGAAAGAGTTTCTATAGTTGAAGTAATGGGTAGAAATTGTGGTGACTTAGCATTATACGCAGGAATATGTGGCGGTGCTGAGGCTGTTATCGTGCCTGAATTACCTTTTGATAAAGATGAATTATGTAGAACTATACTTGAAGGAAAAAATGAAGGAAAGAGACACAATCTTATAATGTTAGCAGAAGGTGTTGGAGGAGCATACGACCTTGCAGAATATGTTGAAGGCGTAACAGGAATTGAAACAAGAGCTACAATTTTAGGTCACATCCAAAGAGGTGGAAGCCCAACAGCTCAAGATAGAATGTTAGCTTCAAGAATGGGTGTTAAAGCTGTTGAAGTATTAATGGAAGGAAAAACTTCAAGAGTTATAGGAATAAGAGACAATAAGATAATAGATCAAGATATAGATGAAGCTTTAGCAATGGAAAGAAAGTTCAGTCAAGAACTTTATGACCTTTCAGTTGTTATTTCAAAATAGTTAAAAATTATATTTATATAAAGTAACAAATAATAAACAAATTAAGAGGAGTGTTAATTACATGAAAAAGACAAAAATGATATGTACAGTAGGACCAGCTAGTGAAACAGAAGAAATCATAACTCAATTTATAGAAGCTGGTATGAATGCATCAAGACACAACTTTTCACATGGAGATCATGAAGAACATCGTGGAAGAATTGAATTAGTTAGAAACACAGCTAAGAAATTAGGAAAAGAAATAGCTATAATATTAGATACAAAGGGACCAGAAATAAGAACTGGTAAATTCGAACCAAACAAGGTTGAATTACAAAAAGGAACTGAATTCACAATATATGCTGGAGAAGAAGTAGTAGGAGATACTACTAAGTGTTCTGTTACATATGCAGGACTTGCAAATGATGTTGTTCCAGGAAACACTATATTAATAGATGAT
>ONGV01000034.1 GCA_900317445.1 uncultured Eubacteriales bacterium
AATGAAACTTATGGGAGATGGCCTAGAAAATGCAGCAGGAGATGGATTAAAGAAGATACTTGAAAAGGTAACAAGTAATCCAATTACAGCAGTTTTAATAGGAGCAGCAGTAACAGCAGTAATACAAAGTAGTAGTGCTACTACTGTAATGGTTGTAGGATTTGTTAACGCTGGTTTAATGAATTTAACTCAAGCAGTAGGAATAATAATGGGAGCTAACATAGGAACAACAATTACAGCTCAATTAGTAGCATTTAAATTAGATGAAATTGCTCCACTTTTTGTTTTTATAGGTGCAGCAATAGTTATGTTTGCAAAAGGCAAGAAGAGAAAAGAAATAGGAAATATTATACTTGGTTTTGGTATATTATTTACTGGAATGGGTATAATGAGCTCTTCAATGGAACCTCTTACCAATTCAGAAATTTTTAAAGAGGTATTAATTACAATAGGTGATAATTGGCCAATTGGTATTTTAGCAGGAGCTGTAATAACAGCTGTTCTTCAAAGTTCATCAGCTACTACTGGTATTTTAGTTGGACTTGCAACAGCTGGAGCTATAGATATAAAAATAGCATTACCAATTGTTTTTGGATGTAATATAGGAACTTGTGTAACAGCAATATTATCAAGTGTAGGAGCCAATAAAACTGCTCACAAAGCAGCAGCAATGCATTTAATATTTAATATTTTAGGAACAATTATATTCATACCATTTTTAGGGATAATAGGAGACCTTGTTTATAAATTAAGTCCTAATGATGTACAAAGACAAATAGCAAATGCACATACTGTATTTAATATAGTTAATACAATGATTATGCTTCCTTTTAGTAAATATTTAATTATTATAGTAAATAAAATAATCCCAGGTGATGATGAAGAAGAAAAAATGGGCGTAAAATACATAGATGATAGATTACTTGAAACTCCAGTAATTGCAGAGGCTCAAGTAATAAAAGAAACAGTAAGAATGGCAAATAAATCCAAAAAAGCCCTTGAATTATCAATGAAAGCCTTTATGGAAGGTGATGAAGCAATTATAAAGAAAGCTTATGATAATGAAGACTTAATAAATTTATTAGAAGAAGAAATAACTAAATTCTTAGTAAAATTATCAAAGAGAGATATTGCTGAAAATGAAAAAGTAATTCTTGCATCAACTTTTCATGTAATAACTGATATTGAAAGAATAGGAGACCATGCAAAAAATATAGTAGAATTAGCTACAGAAAAAATGGAAAAGAATTTGAAGTATACTGATGATGCTATAAAAGAATTGTATGAAATTTATAATTATACAGCTAAGGCATTAGATATTGCTATAAGTAGTTATGAAAATAAAGACCCAGAAATGGCAAAAACAATAAATAAAATAGAAGCAAATATTGATTCTGCACAAGAAAGATTTAGAACAGAACATATTAAAAGATTGTATGAAGACAGGTGTACAGCCTATACAGGTGCTATATTCTTAGATTTAATAAGTAACTTTGAAAGAATAGGAGACCATTCAACTAATATTGCTCAAAGTGTTATAGATAATTATTAAAAATATTAGAGACTACAAAAAAAGTAGTCTCTATTTTTGTATAAAAAATTATAAAAAGTTAATAATATAATTAGAAAGGATTATGGAGGTATAACATATGAGGCTAAAAAAATATTACATTGCTCTTACTATAATTATATTAGCAATTGTAAATATTCCTTTAAATATTTCTGCTAAAAATACTAACATAAAGAAAGGTACAAAGGAAGAGATAAAAGGAATAATATTAATTGACCCAGGACATGGAGGTATAGATGGAGGAGCTAAATCTTCTAATGGAACAATTGAAAAAGATATAAATTTACAAATAAGCAATAGATTAAAAGAAAAATTAGAAACAGAAGGTTATAAAGTATATTTAACTAGAGAAGAAGATAAAGAATTATCTACTAGAAAAGTTGAGGATTTAGATAGTCGTTGTAAAATGAAAAAAGAGGTCAATTGTGATATTTTTATATCAATACATCAAAATAAATTTACAAATTCAAGATGTTATGGAGCACAAGTATGGTATGCAGATAATGAAAAAAGTACAAAATTAGGTGAATTAATTCAAACAGGATTAAAAGAAAAAGTTCAAGATGGAAATACAAGACTTGCAAAAAATGCAAAAAATCAATATAGAATTTTAAGAGATGGTTATGATGGTGCTTCAGTAATAGTTGAATGTGGCTTTATTTCAAATTCAGAAGAAGAGGAAAGATTAAAAACAGAAGAACATCAAAATCAAATTGTAGATGGAATTACAGAAGGCATAAAAAATTATTTTAAATAAAAAACTACTCCACCTTATACATATAAAATTAAAAATTACTTGTAAACTATACAAAAAAGAAATACACTATTATTAGATTATGGAGGTGGAGCGTTTTGAGAGAAATTAATGTTAAAGAGGTAGAAAATGCTGTTAGAAATTTAAGTATAGAAGCTAACTATTATGTTGGGAAAGATATAAAGGAGGCTTTAATTGAGTTTAAGAAAAATGAACCATTTAAAATTGCAGAAGAAGTTCTTGATAAAATTATTTTAAATGATGAAATAGCTTGC
>ONGV01000329.1 GCA_900317445.1 uncultured Eubacteriales bacterium
AAATCCTTTCTTAGTTCCTAATCTCTTCTTTTGAGAATCTATAACCTTTAAGTGTGCATCATTTATTTCTGGTATTATAACTGGAACATCTTTAGTCATTCTGTGAGCTGAGTTGTTTGATACAACTGGAACTTCTGCCTTTGCATAGTCTTCTTCTATTTTTTGAATTTCCTTCTTATCCATGTTTACTGCACAGAATACAAAGTCAACTTCTTCCTTTATTTCATCAATATTATGTAGGTTTTTTACTACCATTTTCTTAGTCCATTCAGGCATTTCTGTAGTTAATTTCCACTTTCCACCTATTGCTTCCTCATAAGTCTTTCCTGAACTTCTTTCACTTGCAGCTAATACTGTAACATCAAAATAAGGATGATTTGTTAATAATGTAACTAATCTTTGACCAACAAATCCTGTAGCTCCAAGTACACCTACTCTTAACTTCTTTGCCATTTTCTTAATTCCCCCTGTTAAATTTATTTTTAAAAATATTTTTATTGCAATGTGCTATTTATAAAAAAGATTATATACTAAATTTATTTAAAATAAAAGCCCTGGCTAAATCCAAGGCTATTTAATATTATGCGTCATTACATAAATAAAAAATTTCTTAGATAGCTCTCCACAAAACGTGACAGTCTTGCATATATTTTATACAAGCCCAGCAATAAATTTTTAAAGCATAAAACTTATCACTTCGGCAGTTTCCCCTTTCATATTACTTCACTGTGCTTACCTCCATAATATTTACTCTTGAACCCTGCGCCTCTATCATTACAATATAATATTTTCTTATTGGTATTATATGCTTAATTTTTAATAAAATCAAGTATTTTTTACTTTTTAACTTTTGTATTTTTTTTAAAATTTAAAATACACTTATAATATAATATTTTATAGGAGATTAATATATGTTAGATAAACAATGTATAATTCCACTTTTTCTTTCACTTTTAGCTGGATTATCAACTATTATAGGTGCTTTTATTGTATTTTTTTCAAAGTCTGATAATAAAAGATTAATTACATTTGCCTTAGCTTTTTCTGCTGGTGTTATGATTACAATATCCTTTACTGATTTATATCCCTCTGCTGAAAAAGTCTTTATTAAATACAAAGGTAACTTTAAAGGAGAAATTTTAACTTTATTATTTATAATAATAGGAGCTTTTTCAGCTTTTCTTATAGATTTGTTCCTTCCTGAAGATAATAAAGAAGTTAAAAAAGATACTTCTCTTTTTAGAGTGGGCTTTGTTTCAATGATTGCCCTTATGCTTCATAACTTTCCTGAAGGAATTGCTACCTTTATATCTGGATATGAAGATACTGCTTTAGGAATTTATATAGCTTGTGCTATTGCACTTCATAACATACCTGAAGGAATTTCAATTGCTATGCCTATTTACTATGCAACTGGTAAAAAACATTTAGCCTTTAAATATACTTTTATCTCTGGAATTGCAGAACCTATTGGTGGCCTTTTAGCTTTTTTATTTCTAAAACCTTTTATAAATGAACTTATTTTAAGTATAGTTTTTGCAATAGTTTCTGGCATTATGCTATATATAGCCTTTCAAGAATTAATCCCTCAGTCAAGAAAATATGGATATAATCTTGTTTATATTTTTTCCTTAATTTTAGGGATATGTATTATACCTATAAGTCATATTTTTCTTTAAACATATAAAATTAAAGGACTGTAACATAAAGAAATTTAATCACAATATATAGTAACTATTTTCTATATATTTAGTGAAAATTTCTTTATGAAACAATCCCTAATTCTTAAGTTATATATTTTAGTTATACTCATCCATTGTTTCTATCAATACATTACATAGTTTTCTTGAAGTATATATAAATTTCTCCATATCCTCTTTACCCATTTTTGTATTTATTTTTCTAAATAGTTCCTTAAATTTTTCTGATTCTTCATTTAATAAACTAACTCCTAATTCTGTAAGTTTTATATATACTATTCTTCTATCTTCCTTATCTGAAGTACGTACAATAAGCCCTTTTTCCTCTACTAAATTAAGCATTCTTGAAGTAGCAGGCTTAGATGTTTTTAAATTGTTACTTAGTTCTGAAGAGGTTATTCTAAATTCATTTCCTCCATTATTCTTTATGGCCTTTAGCAAAGTGTATTCTCCCATGGAAATTTCCTTCATAGGTTGAAATTTTATAATTGTACTTCTCATTTTATTAATTGATTCATAAAAAAGTTTTATTAATTCTTCACTATCTTCGACCATTAGTGTATCCCCCATCTTTTTAATTATCTATCCCTTAGTTTTGTATATTCTCTATTTTTTGCTACTGGCTTATATGCTGGTCTTATTATTTTATCTGCATTAATTAATTCTTCTATTCTATGAGCACTCCAGCCTACTATACGAGCAGTTGCAAACATTGGTGTATATAATTCTATTGGTAAGTC